>NZ_JBMOWO010000094.1:0-23917 GCF_049310525.1 Pseudomonas sp. GZD-222 | reverse complement strand
CTCCCCCGGCAGGCCACCCCTTTCTTCCCGGTGGGGGCCTTTCCCCCCCCCCGCGATGCTGTTAGCGTTTCTGGGTCAGGGCACGACGCTCGAACTCGACGATACGCTGACGGTAATGCTCAATGGTCTGGGCAGTCATTACGCTGCGCTGATCGTCCTTGAGCTCGCCGTTGAGCTCATGGGCCAGCTTGCGCGCAGCAGCGACCATGACATCAAAGGCCTGCTTCGGATGACGCGGCCCCGGCAAGCCAAGGAAGAAGCTCACGGCTCGGGTGCTGAAGTGGTCGATGTCGTCCAGGTCGAACACACCCGGCTTGACCGCGTTGGCCATGGAGAACAGTACTTCGCCATTACCGGCCATGCTTTCGTGACGGTGGAAGATATCCATCTCGCCGAAGCGCAAACCGCTTTCGAGAATGTTCTGCAACAGGGCCGGGCCTTTGAAGCCGCCTTCGTCGCGAGAGATCACGCTGATTACCAGCACTTCTTCAACCGGTGGCAGGTCGCGCGCCTCGGTAGTGCCAAAAGCAGTACCGGTGCTACGGGTTTCATCCGGATAATCATCGTCAACGCTGGCGAACAGGTCCGGCTCGCGCTCACGCGGCTCGGCCGCCAGGTTCAGGTCGCCCTGTTGCGGCTCGCTGCCACGCTTGCGCTTGGAGGCTTTCGGCTTGCTGCTGTCGCGCTCACGCGCCGCGCTCATGGACGGCAGGTCGTGCTCGTCCAGCTCAGGTTCCTTGTGGGTGTCCAATACCCGAGGCTGGCCGATCAACTCGGCACTGTTCTCCTCATCCGGCGCATTCGAGAAGCTGCGATCCAGACGGAATTTCAGCTTGCCCTTGCCGCCACGCATGCGACGCCAGCCGTCGAAAAGAATACCGGCAATGACAATGATGCCGATGACGATCAGCCACTCGCGCAGACCGATTTCCATGTAATCCTGTGCCTCTGTAAAAAATGCTGAAAAATAAAGGGTTTAAACCCCTTTAAAACGTGGCGCCAACTCTATGTTCTGACAGGCGTTTTTACCCACGCAAAAAATAAGTGACATTAAGCTAGCACGACCAAAGATAACTTTACACCGTCTGTCGCAACTGACAGGGCCATTTAGCGCAGGTTCACGCTATATCGCCTCCAATCAGGCGTCGACCATGGCCATCGCCTCCTCCACATCAACAGCAACAAGACGCGAACAACCCGGCTCGTGCATGGTAACCCCCATCAACTGGTCCGCCATCTCCATGGCGATCTTGTTGTGGGTGATATAGATGAACTGCACCGTCTGACTCATCTCCTTGACCAGTCGGGCGTAACGACCGACGTTGGCATCGTCCAGCGGCGCATCGACTTCATCGAGCATGCAGAACGGTGCCGGGTTCAATTTGAAAATGGCAAAAACCAGGGCCAGGGCGGTCAGTGCCTTCTCCCCGCCCGAGAGCAGATGGATGGTGCTGTTCTTCTTGCCCGGTGGCCGCGCCATGATTGTTACCCCTGTATCGAGTAGATCTTCGCCCGTCAGTTCCAGGTAAGCGCTGCCGCCACCGAAAACTTTTGGGAAAAGTGCCTGTAATCCGGCATTTATCTGATCAAAGGTATCTTTGAAGCGGTTACGGGTTTCTTTATCGATCTTGCGAATGACGTTTTCCAGGGTGTCCAGCGCTTCGACCAGATCGGCGTCCTGGGCATCCAGGTAGCGCTTGCGCTCTGACTGCTGCTGATACTCGTCGATGGCCGCCAGGTTGATCGCACCCAGGCGCTGGATACGGGCATCGATGCGCTCCAGCTCCTGTTCGGCCTCTTGCTCGCTGGCGGCGTCGCTCAGGGTGCCGAGCACGCCGTGCAAATCGTAGCCGTCGGCCTGTAACTGCTCCTGGAGGGTTTTGCGCCGCACGCTCAGCCCCTGCCACTCCAGGCGGTGCTGTTCGAGCTGGCCGCGCAGCAATTGCGCTTGCTGCTCGGCCTGGGTCCGGCGTTTTTCCGCGTCACGTAGTTCGCGGTCAGCCTCATCCATATGCAGACGTGCCTGACGCATTTCGTCATCGACGCTCATGCGCTTTTCCAGCAATTCTTCGAGCTTCAGGCGCAACTCTTCCAGCGGCGCTTCGCCTTCCTCGAGGTTGAGGCTGAGCTGCTCGCGCTTTTCCGTCAGGCGCTCCGACTGCAACTCCAGGCGCTCCAGGGCCTGGCGGGTAGAGTCGTGCTGGGCACGCAGCGAACCCAGGCGCACGGCCAGCTGATGGGCGTGGTCCTTGTGTTGGCGGGCTTCCTGGCGTACCCGGTCGAGACGTTCGCGCAGGCTGTCGCGCTGGGCCAGGAGCAGCTCGCGCTGCTCGGTGTCCTGGGCCATCAGTTCGAGGGCGTCCTGCAGTTGCAGGCGCGACTCGCCGAGGTTCTCGCTTTCAAGGGCGCGCTGCTCCAGCAGCTCGGCCAGTTCTTCTTCCAGACGACGGCGGCGCAAGCTCAACTGCTCGGCACGCGCCTTGCCGGCCGACAGACGCGCATTGAACTCGCTCTGCTGACGGGCTTCGTCCTGAGTGCGACGGCGCAAGTGCTCGCGACGCTCTTCAAGCGCCTGCTGCTGTTCACGCTGCGCCTGCAATTGAGCGTCGAGCGACTCCAGCGCTGCTTCCTGCTCCTGGCGTTCAAGCCCCAAACGCTCCAATTCCTGGCCGCGTGCCAGCACCCCACCCTGGGCATCGCTGGCGCGATTGACCCGCAGGAAATGCCGACCCACCCAGTAACCATCGCGGCTGACCAGGCTCTGACCATCGCTCAAGCGGCTGCGCCGGGCCAGCGCCTGCTCAAGGTTTTCCACCGGCAGCACCTGGCCCAGCCATGGCGCCAGATCAACCCGCCCTTCAACTTTGTCGAGCAAGCTGCCGGGCATACGTGCACTTTCGCCCGTCGCGTCAAGCAAACGCAGATCGCCCTGGCTGAACGTGGCCAGGTCAAGGCTGCTGAAATCATCCACCAGCACGGCCTGCAGGTCAGCACCAAGCACGGTTTCCACCGCCAGTTCCCACCCCGGCTCGACCCGCAGGCCTTCTGCCAGACGAGGGCGCTGCTCCAGCCCCTGCTCGCGCAACCATTGCGCGGTACCGGTGCCTGGATCCAGTGCAGCCTGCTGCAACGCTTCAAGCGACGCCAGACGACCACCGAGACGCTGCAGTTCGCCCTGGGCCTGCTGTTGCGCCTGGACGGCTTCCTGCAGCTGTTCGCGCAGCGCCTCCAGTTGCTCGACCACTTGCTGCTCTTGCCCCTGCAGGTCTTCGAGCTGCAGTTCGCTGGCAGCCACCTGCTCGCTCAGTTCCAGAATCGCGGCGTCTTCAGGGTCGGCACTGAGCTGGTCGCGCTCTTCGCCCAGCTTGCGCTGGCGCTCCGCCAGACGCTCAAGGGCCTGCTCGAGTTGCTGGATGCGCGCTTGCTGCACTTCGGCTTGCCGACGTGGCTCGGCCGAGCGGGTGTTGAAGGTGTCCCACTGTTCTTGCCAGCCGTGCATGGTGCCTTCGGCTTCTTCCAGGCTCGCGGCCGACTCTTCGGCGGCAGCCAGGGTCATTTCCTGCTCGGGCTCAAGCAATTCGAGCTCTTCACCCAAGGTAGCCAGCAAGGTCCGGTCATGGCCCAGGTGCGACTCGGTCTCCAGGCGCGAGCGCTCGGCTTCCTTGAAGTCGTCCTGAAGCTGGCGCAGACGCTGCTGGCCATGCTGAATGCTCTGCTCGACGCGGGCGATATCACCGCCGACCGAATAGAAACGCCCCTGTACCTGGCCAAAGCGCTCGGAGAGTTCATGGTGGCCATCACGCAGACGCTCGATGCTGGCGTCGGCATTGCGTTGTTCGGCTACCAGAGCCTCAAAAGCCACCTCCTGGTCACCGATCACCACTTCACGCTGACTGACCTGCTGATCCAGCGCCTGCCAGCGCAATGCCGCCAGTTGCGCCTTGAGCTGGCGCTCTTCGGCTTTGTATTCCTTGTACTTCTCCGCGGCCTGGGCCTGGCGATGCAAACGTTCGAGCTGGCGCTCCAGCTCTTCGCGCAGGTCAGTCAGGCGCTCAAGGTTTTCATGGGTGCGGCGGATGCGGTTCTCGGTCTCGCGCCGACGCTCCTTGTACTTGGAAATCCCGGCCGCTTCTTCGATGAAGTTGCGCAGGTCTTCCGGCTTGGCTTCGATCAGCTTGGAGATCATCCCCTGCTCGATGATCGAATAGCTGCGCGGCCCCAGGCCGGTACCGAGGAAGATATCAGTGATGTCACGGCGCCGGCATTTGGTGCCGTTGAGGTAATAGGTGTTTTGCCCGTCGCGGGTGACTTTGCGGCGAATGGAGATTTCCGCGTAGGCGGCGTATTCCCCCACCAGAGTGCTGTCCGAATTGTCGAACACCAGTTCGATACTGGCCTGGCTCACCGGTTTGCGGCTGGTCGAGCCGTTGAAGATGACATCGGTCATCGACTCGCCGCGCAAATTCTTGGCCGAGCTTTCGCCCATCACCCAGCGCACCGCATCGATGATGTTGGACTTGCCGCAGCCATTGGGCCCGACTACCGCCGCCATGTTGCTGGGGAAGTTGACCGTGGTCGGGTCGACGAACGACTTGAACCCGGCCAGGCGAATGCACTTTAGGCGCATGCTCAGGCGGTCGCCAGAGCCGCCAGCACCAGCTCGCAGCTGCGCTGGCAGTATTCGACCAGCACCGTGCGGATGCGCACCTGATCGCGGGCAACCACGGCCTCCAGCAGGTTGGCAAACAACGCCAGGAAGTCGCTCATTTCGGCCTTGCGTTGATCCAGCGCCAGGTAATAGGCGCGGCTCATGGCCGGCTGCAGGTTCTCGACGGTTTCCTGCAGGTAAGGATTGTTGGCGAACGGATAAGCGGCGCGCATCACCGCAAAGCTTTCTTCGACGAAGGCTTTGATGTCCTGGCGTTTCAGGGCTTCGCTCAAGCGTTGCTGTATGTCGAGAAACGCCAGCAGGTCGCTTTCCTTGCGCCAGTGCTGCGCAACTGCATTGCCCAGCAGAATGTACAACTCGCCCATCAGGGTGCACAGGCTGCGCACCCCGTGCTCGTCGAGCTCGGTCACATGGGCGCCACGGCGCGGCAGGATGGTCACCAGGTGGCGGCGCTCAAGGATCAGCAAGGCCTCACGCACGGATCCGCGACTGACGTTCAAAGCCTGGGTGACCTTCTGTTCCTGAATACGCTCAGCAGGCTTGAGCTCGCCGCGGATGATCCGTTCGGCCAGGTAGTGGGCAATTTGCTCGGAGAGGCTGTCCGGCGCCTTGAACGTCATGGTTTTCCTTCAAAATCATTGAACTGTGCAAAGGGCGCAATTGTAGCGTACTTGCCCCGGCGCCGCGCAGGGGCCTGAAGGCAGAAGTTGGCACGAATGACGCAAAAGATTCGCCATGACTACAGCAGACTATGCTCTATAGAGAAGCGCCTGTGGCGGGTGGGTAATGGCATGTAAATTTTCCTGACCCAAAAGTCAGAAATTTGTTGACCTAAAAATCAAGTCTGCTTACAGTCCGCTCAACAACAATAAACCGCGTGTGAGGCCTTCCGTGATCCAGTTTCTATTAAACCAGGAGCTGCGCAGTGAGCATGCCCTGGATCCCAACCTGACTGTGCTGCAATACCTGCGCGAGCACTTGGGCAAGTCCGGTACCAAGGAAGGCTGCGCCAGCGGCGATTGTGGTGCCTGCACCGTAGTGGTCGGCGAACTGGCCGAGGACGACAGCGGCCGCGAGCATATCCGCTACCGCAGCCTGAACTCGTGCCTGACGTTCGTTTCCTCCCTGCACGGCAAGCAATTGATCAGCGTCGAAGGCCTCAAACATCAAGGCCAACTGCACAGCGTGCAGCAGGCCATGGCCGATTGCCACGGCTCGCAGTGCGGTTTCTGTACCCCAGGTTTTGTCATGTCGCTGTTTGCCCTGCAAAAGAACAGCGATGCACCGGACCTGCACAAGGCCCAGGAAGCGCTGGCCGGCAACCTCTGCCGTTGCACCGGTTACCGCCCGATCCTCGCCGCCGCCGAACAATCCTGCTGCCAGGCCAAGCCTGACCAGTTTGACAGCAACCAGGCACAGACCATCTCCCGCCTCAAAGCCATTGCCCCGAGCGAAACCGGTGAACTCAACAGCGGTGACAAGCGCTGCCTGGTGCCGCTGACCGTGGCCGACCTTGCCGATCTCTATGGTTCGCACCCCGAAGCACGCTTGCTTGCCGGCGGCACCGACCTGGCGCTGGAAGTCACTCAGTTCCACAAAACCCTGCCGGTGATGATCTACGTCGGCAACGTCGCCGAACTCAAACGCATCGAGACCTTCGACGAGCACCTGGAGATCGGTGCGGCCACGCCGTTGACCGACTGCTACGACGCCTTGAGCCGCGAATACCCGGACTTCGGCGAACTGCTGCACCGTTTCGCCTCCCTGCAGATCCGCAACCAGGGCACCCTGGGTGGCAACATCGGCAACGCCTCGCCGATCGGTGACTCCCCGCCCCTGCTGATCGCCCTGGATGCACAGGTGGTCCTGCGCAAAGGCGACAGCACTCGCACCCTGGCGCTGGAAGACTATTTCATCGACTACCGGATCACCGCCCGCCAGGAAAGCGAGTTCATCGAGAAGATCATTGTGCCGCGCGCCAGCAGCGCCTGGACGTTCCGCGCCTATAAGGTCTCCAAGCGCCTGGACGACGATATTTCCGCCGTGTGCGCGGCCTTCAACCTGCGCATCGAAAACGGCGTGATCGAAGCGGCACGTATTGCCTTCGGCGGCATGGCCGCGATTCCAAAACGGGCCCGCGCCTGTGAAGCCGCCCTGGTGGGCAAAGTCTGGAACCAGGCCAGCGTCGAACGTGCCTGCCAGGCATTGGGCGAAGACTTCACCCCGCTGTCGGATTTCCGCGCCAGCAAGGAATACCGCTTGCTCAGCGCGCAGAACCTGCTGCGCAAATGCTTCATCGAACTGCAAACGCCGCACATCGAGACTCGGGTGACCGCTTATGTCTAACCATCACGTCGCCAAAAGCCAGGCGGAAATGGCCGAATTGTTCAGCCAGGACCTGACCACCGGTGTCGGCCGCAGCATCAAGCACGACAGCGCCGACAAGCAGGTCAGCGGTGAAGCACAGTACATTGACGACCGCCTGGAATTCCCCAACCAGTTGCACGTGTATGCACGCATGTCCGATCGCGCGCATGCGCGGGTGCTGAAGATCGACACCAGCCCCTGCTATGCCTTCGAGGGTGTGCGCATCGCCATCACCCACGAAGACATTCCGGGCCTCAAGGACATCGGTGCGATCATGCCGGGTGATCCGCTGCTGGCCATCGACAAGGTCGAATTCGTCGGCCAGCCGGTGCTCGCCGTCGCCGCCCGCGACCTGGACACCGCACGTCGCGCGGCAATGGCTGCGATCGTCGAATACGAAGACCTGGAGCCGGTGCTCGACGTGGTCGAGGCCCTGCACAAGCGCCACTTCGTGCTGGACAGTCACACCCACAAACGCGGCGACTCGGCCACTGCCCTGGCGAGCGCGCCGCATCGTCTGCAAGGTACTTTGCACATCGGCGGCCAGGAACACTTCTACCTGGAAACCCAGATCTCTTCGGTGATGCCTACCGAAGACGACGGCATGATCGTCTATTGCTCGACCCAGAACCCTACCGAGGTGCAGAAACTGGTCGCCGAAGTGCTCGACGTGCCGATGAACAAGGTACAGGTCGACATGCGCCGTATGGGCGGCGGCTTCGGCGGCAAGGAAACCCAGGCGGCAAGCCCGGCGTGCCTGTGCGCGGTGATCGCGCGCCTGACCGGCCAGCCGACCAAGATGCGCCTGCCGCGGGTCGAGGACATGCTGATGACCGGCAAGCGTCATCCGTTCTACGTCGAGTACGACGTCGGTTTCGACGACAGCGGCCGCCTGCACGGTATCAACCTGGAGCTGGCCGGCAACTGCGGCTACTCGCCAGACCTTTCGGCATCCATCGTCGACCGCGCCATGTTCCACTCCGACAACGCCTATTACCTCGGCGACGCCACGGTCAACGGTCACCGCTGCAAGACCAACACCGCATCGAACACCGCCTACCGAGGCTTCGGCGGCCCACAGGGGATGGTCGCCATCGAAGAGGTGATGGACCATATCGCCCGCAACCTGGCACTCGACCCGCTAGAGGTGCGCAAGGCCAACTACTACGGCAAAACCGAGCGTAACGTCACCCACTACTACCAGACCGTCGAGCACAACATGCTCGAGGAAATGACCGCAGAACTGGAAGCCAGCGCCGACTACCATGAGCGCCGCGAATCGATCCGCCGCTTCAACGCCCACAGCCCGATCCTGAAGAAAGGCCTGGCGCTGACTCCGGTGAAGTTCGGCATTTCGTTCACCGCCAGCTTCCTCAACCAGGCCGGCGCGCTGGTACACGTCTACACCGACGGCAGCATCCACCTCAACCATGGCGGCACCGAGATGGGTCAAGGCCTCAATACCAAGGTTGCGCAGGTAGTGGCCGAGGTGTTCCAGGTCGACTTCCAGCGCGTGCAGATCACTGCAACCAACACCGAAAAAGTGCCGAACACCTCGCCGACAGCGGCCTCCTCCGGCGCCGACCTGAACGGCAAGGCGGCGCAGAACGCGGCAGAGACGATCAAGAAGCGCCTGGTCGAGTTCGCTGCGCGGCAGTACAAGGTGACCGAAGAAGACGTCGAGTTCCGCAACAATCATGTACGTATCCGCGACGAGATCGTCAGCTTCGACGCACTGATCCAGCAGGCTTATTTTGCTCAGGTATCGTTGTCGAGCACCGGCTTCTACAAGACCCCGAAAATCTACTACGACCGCAGCCAGGCGCGTGGCCGCCCGTTCTACTACTTCGCCTTCGGCGCGGCCTGTGCCGAAGTCATCGTCGACACCCTGACCGGCGAATACAAGATGCTGCGCACCGACATCCTGCATGACGTCGGCGCCTCGCTGAACCCGGCCATCGACATCGGCCAGGTGGAAGGCGGCTACGTCCAGGGCATGGGTTGGCTGACCACCGAGGAGCTGGTGTGGAACGCCAAAGGCAAGCTGATGACCAACGGCCCGGCCAGCTACAAGATCCCGGCAGTGGCCGATATGCCCATCGATTTTCGCGTGAAGCTGGTGGAAAACCGCAAGAACCCGGAAGACACCGTGTTCCATTCCAAGGCTGTCGGCGAGCCGCCGTTCATGCTCGGCATCGCCGCCTGGTGCGCAATCAAGGACGCCGTCGCCAGTCTCGCGGACTACCGCGTGCATCCGCAGATCGATGCACCGGCCACGCCTGAACGGGTGCTGTGGGGTTGCGAGCAAATGCGCAAGGCGGTGGCGGCTCAGCAGCCGGCTGCCGAGGTTGAGACCGTAGCACCGTAGTGTGCTCATCGCGGGGCAAGCCCGCTCCCACCGGGAGACTGCTGTGGGAGCGGGCTTGTCCCGCGATCAAAGAGGCAATTTGACTATGCACACCTGGATCAACGCCCTCGCCGACCTGCAAGCCCGCGGTGAAGCCTGCGTACTGGTAACCATCATCGAAGAACGCGGTTCGACGCCACGTAATGCCGGCTCGAAGATGGTGGTCAGCGCCGAACAGCTGTTCGACACCATTGGCGGCGGCCACCTTGAATACAAGGCGATGAAGATCGCCCGCGACATGCTCGCCGAGCGTCGTGAATCCCCCCACCTTGAGCGTTTCAGTCTCGGCGCCAGTCTTGGCCAGTGCTGCGGCGGCGCTACCGTACTGCTGTTCGAGCCCATGGGCCAGGTGCAGGCGCAAATCGCCGTGTTCGGCGCAGGCCATGTCGGCCGCGCTCTGGTACCCTTGCTCGCCGCGCTGCCCTGCCGGGTGCGCTGGATCGATTCGCGCGAGCAGGAGTTTCCCGAGCACATTCCGGCCGGGGTCAGCAAAATCGTCAGTGAAGAGCCGGTCGATGAAGTCGACGACCTGCCCGCTGGCAGCTATTGCATCGTCATGACCCACAATCACCAGTTGGACCTGGAACTGACTGCTGCAATCCTCAAACGCAATGACTTCACCTGGTTCGGCCTGATTGGCTCGAAAACCAAACGGGTCAAGTTTGAACACCGCCTGCGTGAACGCGGCTACACCGAGGAGCGCCTGCAACGCATGCGTTGCCCCATGGGCCTGGCCGAGGTCAAGGGCAAGCTGCCGATCGAGATTGCCGTGTCGATTGCCGCCGAAATCATTGCCACCTACAACGCCAGCTTCGGCCAGCACGACACTGCTGCCAATGCCGGCCCCATTGCCCAATTGCTGCCGCCCTCTCGGCGCAGCCAAGCCATATGACGAGAGCCCTATGAGCGCAACCCGCAAAGCCTACCGTGCCGCCATCCTGCACAGCATCGCCGACCCTGCCGAAGTCGGTGTCGAAGCGTCCTACCAGTATTTCGAAGACGGCCTGCTGCTGATCGACAACGGCAAGATCAGCGCCCTGGGTCACGCCAGCGATCTGCTGCCGACCCTGCCGGCAGACATCGAGGTGCAGCACTATCAGGATGCCCTGATCACCCCGGGCTTTATCGACACCCATATCCATTTCCCGCAGACCGGCATGATCGGTTCCTACGGTGAGCAACTGCTGGACTGGCTCAACACTTACACCTTCCCGTGCGAGAAGCAGTTTGCCGACAAGGCACATGCCGACAAGGTCGCGAAGATCTTTGTCGAAGAACTGCTGCGCAACGGCACTACCACCGCCCTGGTGTTTGGTAGCGTGCACCCCGAGTCGGTCAACGCCTTCTTCGAAGAAGCCGAACGCCTGGACCTGCGGATGATCGCCGGCAAGGTGATGATGGACCGCAATGCCCCCGACTACCTGACCGACACCGCTGAATCGGGCTACACCGAAAGCAAGGCGCTGATCGAACGCTGGCACGGCAAGGGTCGCCTGCACTACGCCGTGACCCCACGCTTCGCCCCGACCAGCACCCCGGAACAACTGGCGCTGGCCGGGCAACTGCTGGGCGAATTCCCCGACCTGTACATGCACACTCACTTGAGCGAAAACCTCAAGGAGATCGACTGGGTCAAGGAACTGTTCCCCGAGCGCAAGGGCTACCTGGACGTCTACGATCACTTCAAGCTGCTCGGCGAGCGCTCGGTGTTCGCCCATGGCGTGCACCTGTGCGACGAAGAGTGCCAGCGCCTGGCCGAAACCGGTTCGGCCGTGGCCTTCTGCCCGACCTCCAACCTGTTCCTCGGCAGTGGCCTGTTCAATCTGCCGCAGGCGGAGAAGTTCAAGGTCAAGGTCGGCCTGGGTACCGACGTCGGTGCCGGCACCAGCTTCTCGCTGCTCAACACGCTCAACGAGGCCTACAAGGTAATGCAGCTGCAAGGCGCGCGCCTGAGCCCGTTCAAATCGCTGTACCTGGCCACTCTTGGCGGTGCTCAGGCGCTGAGCCTGGATGACCGCATCGGCAGCCTCAAGCCTGGCAACGACGCCGACTTCCTGGTGCTCGACTACAAGGCTACGCCGTTGATGGACTACCGCATCCAGCAATCGAACAGCATCGACGAGACCCTGTTCGTGCTGATGACCCTGGGCGACGACCGTACCGTCAAGCAGACCTTTGCCGCCGGGCGTTGCGTACACCAGCGTTAACCAGCAAAAACATCGCGGGGCAAGCCCGCTCCCACAGGTTCGAGTAACTCCTGTGGGAGCGGGCTTGCCCCGCGAATGTTTTGAGCCGGTTATCAGCCCTTGATCGGCACCGAACTGCCGCGCTTCTTGGTCTGCAACAAATGCGAGAACACCGCATGCAGATCATCCGAAGCGCTGTCCTCGTCGAGGTTGAGCTTGCTGTCGATGTGATCCATGTGGTGCATCATCAGGCTGACCGCCTGATTGACGTCACGGGCCTCGATGGCGTCGATCAGTTGCATGTGCTCATCGTAAGAGCAGTGCGAGCGGTTGCCGCTTTCGTACTGGGCGATGATCAACGACGTCTGCGACACCAGGCTGCGCTGGAAGCTGATCAACGGGGCATTGCCTGCAGCTTCAGCCAGCTTCAGGTGGAATTCGCCAGACAGGCGAATACCGGCACCACGGTCGCCCCGGGAGAAGCTGTCGCGCTCTTCACGCACCATCTGACGCAGCTCGTTGAGCTGCTCGGCGGTGGCGTGCTCGACCGCAAGCTCGGTGATGGCGCGCTCAACCATGCGCCGCGAGAAAAACACCTGGCGGGCTTCTTCAACGGTCGGGCTGGCCACCACGGCACCGCGGTTAGGCCGCAGCAGCACCACGCTTTCATGGGCCAGACGCGACAGCGCACGACGAATGATGGTGCGGCTGACGCCAAAGATCTCGCCCAGGGCTTCCTCACTCAACTTGGTACCCGGCGCCAGACGCTGCTCAAGAATGGCCTCGAAAATGTGCGCGTAGACGATGTCGTCCTGGGTTCCGCTGCGCCCGGCCTTGCCGGTACGCACTGGTTTCTTGAGAGGTTGCAGCTGTTCGTTCATGGGCACTCGAGCACGGGGATCGGCCTGTCGGACCCTGACTGTAATACCAGCCAGTGGGGCGGAGGCAAGTCTTGGTAAGAAAATTAAACGATTAAGGTATGGGCACATTGTACACAGCCGCAGCGATTTCTGCAGGGGGTGATGGCCTTTATAGCGATGCGGCGAAATTATTTGCGCACAGCAACGAAAACATTATTTGCATTCTTTGTATACAAACGCATAATCCATCCGTGCAACTTCCTGACTCAGAAGTCAACAAACGGTCCGGTCGCCTGCCATCCCATCCGCCTCACAGAGCTTCCCAGTGCGTGCGCAGGACTGGCTCTGAAAAACAAGAAAAGACTTGAGGAGTACACGCTGTGGAAAGCCGCAAATCCGAAGCCCCTACGCTGGATCTTGCCCCACCGCTCGAAACGAGCTGGCTGGAGCGGATTTTCAAACTCAAGCTACATGGCACCACCGTCAAAACCGAAATGATCGCCGGGTTGACCACCTTTATCACCATGGCCTACATCATCTTCGTCAACCCCAACATCATGGCCGATGCCGGCATCGATCACGGCGCGGCTTTTGTCGCCACCTGTATCGCCGCTGCCCTGGGCTGCCTGTTGATGGGCCTGTATGCCAACTGGCCGGTGGGCCTGGCACCGGGCATGGGGCTCAACGCCTTCTTTACCTATACCGTGGTCGGGACCATGGGCTACACCTGGGAGGCGGCGCTGGGCGCAGTATTCGTCTCCGGGGTGCTGTTCATGCTGCTGACACTGTCGCGGGTGCGTGAATGGCTGCTCAACAGCATTCCCGTTAGCCTGCGTCATGCAATGGGTGCCGGCGTCGGATTGTTTCTCGGACTGATCGGTCTTAAAACTGCCGGAATTGTCGTCGACAGCCCGGCCACCCTGATCAAGCTCGGCTCTCTGCATGAGCCTGGCCCGCTGCTGGCGGCGATCTGCTTTTTGATGATCGCAGTACTCAGCTATCACCGGGTGTTCGGCGCGATCCTGATCAGCATCATCAGCGTCACCCTCGCCGGCTGGGGTCTGGGCCTGGTCGAGTACGGCGGCCTGTTCTCGCTGCCACCGAGCCTGGCACCGACCTGGATGGCCATGGATGTCGCGGGTGTGTTCAACGTCAGCATGATCGCCGTGGTCTTTGCCTTCCTCTTCGTGCACATGTTCGACACCGCCGGCACCCTGATGGGCGTTGCCCAGCGGGCCAACCTGGTGAATGCCGACGGACGTATCGAAAACCTCTCGCGGGCATTGAAGGCTGACAGTGCTTCAAGTGTGTTCGGTGCAGTGGTGGGCGTACCGCCGGTTACCAGTTACGTGGAAAGCGCTGCGGGGGTTGCCGCTGGTGGCCGTACCGGCCTGACAGCGGTAGTGGTCGGACTGTTCTTCATCGCCGCGATGTTCTTCGCACCGCTGGCCGGGATGATTCCCGCCTATGCCACGGCGGGTGCGCTGATCTATGTTGCGATGCTGATGATGGGCAGCATGGCTCACATCAACTGGGATGAAGCTACCGACAGCATTCCGGCGATCGTCACCGCAATCATGATGCCGCTGACCTTCTCGGTTGCCGACGGTATTGCCCTGGGCTTTATCACCTATGTGGTGCTCAAGGCCGGTACCGGTCGTTTCAGCGAGATCTCGGCAAGCCTGTGGGTACTGACGGCGATCTTCATTGCCAAGTTTGTGTTCCTGTAAGCAGCACTGCAGCCAGACAAAGCCTCACCTTCGGGTGGGGCTTTTTTGTTCATGGCGCACAACCCCTGTAGGAGCGGATTCATCCGCGATGGGGCGCGCAGCGGCCCAAGACGCTGGGACTGCCATGCAATCCATCGCGGATAAATCCGCTCCTACGAAAACCCAGGCAAAAAAAAGCCCGCAGTGTGAGCGGGCAAGGACCTACGAAGATTCTTCTAGCGACCAACTAGCTTCCGCGATAGGTCGAGTAACTGTACGGCGAGATCAACAGCGGTACGTGGTAGTGATCCTGCTCGGCGCTGATACCAAAACGCAGCACCACGACATCCAGGAACGCATGCTCAGGCAACTGCACGCCACGGGCGCGGTAGTAGTCGCCGGCATTGAACTGCAGCTGGTAGACGCCGCTGCGGTAATCGTCACCTTGCAACAGTGGCGCGTCGCAACGGCCATCGCTGTTGGTCAGGGTGGTGTGCACCAGCTCAAGCTGCTGGCCTTCAACCCGGTACAGCTCGACTTTGATCGAGCTGCCAGGGCAGCCATGAGCGGCATCCAGTACATGCGTGGTCAAACGTCCCATTGCTTGCTCGCCTCTGTTCTATCTGTGGGCAAAAAGTCCCGTACGCCGGCGTCAGGAGACCCGACAACGTACGGCTGTCGGATTATTAAGACATTTTTCTGTAAAATTGTACACAATAATTAGGTATTCTTTCCTGGCACGCCCCTCACCTTCTGTAAATACGCCATCAGTCGCAAAACCACGCTACTGGCCGACGGGCGCGTCATTAACTGACCAATTGGGCAGGTTTCTTGCAGAGGGTTTCTGAGGGTAAAAACAGGAAGAAATTGGAAAAAACAGGCTTACAAACCGCAAACAAAGTTGTATACAATCATCTCATCGTCGTGGGCAGTACCCTACAGGGCGCCACGCCATCCGTTTACACGTATAAGAAGGAAGACTGCAGTGAGCGCTGACTATCCTCGCGACCTGATCGGTTACGGCAATACCCCACCCCATCCGCGCTGGCCGGGGAATGCCCGCATCGCTTTGTCTTTCGTGCTCAATTATGAAGAAGGTGGTGAACGCAACATTCTTCACGGGGACAAGGAATCGGAAGCCTTCCTCTCGGAAATGGTTGCCGCCCAGCCCCTCCAGGGCGCTCGTAACATGAGCATGGAATCGCTCTACGAGTACGGCAGCCGCGCCGGCGTCTGGCGCCTGCTCAAGCTGTTCAAGGACACTGGCGTACCGCTGACCATTTTCGCCGTCGCCATGGCCGCCCAGCGTCACCCCGACGTGATCCGCGCCATGGTCGAAGCCGGCCACGAAATCTGCAGCCACGGCTACCGCTGGATAGACTACCAGAACATGGATGAGGCCCAGGAGCGCGAGCACATGCTCGAAGCCATCCGCATCCTCACCGAACTGACTGGCGAGCGTCCGCTGGGCTGGTACACCGGCCGCACCGGGATCAACACCCGCCGCCTGGTGATGGAGGAAGGTGGCTTCCTCTATGACAGCGACACCTACGACGACGACCTGCCCTACTGGGAACCGAACAACCCGACCGGCAAGCCGCACCTGGTGATCCCTTACACCCTGGACACCAACGACATGCGCTTCACCCAGGTCCAGGGTTTCAACTGCGGCGAGCAGTTCTTCCAGTACCTCAAGGATGCCTTTGACGTCCTCTACGAAGAAGGCGCCGAAGCACCGAAGATGCTCTCCATCGGCCTGCACTGCCGCCTGATTGGCCGCCCTGCTCGCCTGGCTGCGCTCAAGCGCTTCATCGAGTACGCCAAGAGCCATGAGCAGGTCTGGTTCACCCGGCGCGTGGACATCGCCCGTCACTGGCATGCCACCCACCCTTACAAAGCCGAGAACGCCCAATGACCGCTTTCAAAACCCTCAAACCTTCGTCCCTGGAGCGCAGCGCGTTCGTCGAAGCCTTCGCCGACATCTACGAGCACTCGCCGTGGGTCGCCGAGAAGGCCTACGACCTCGGCCAACTGCAGGAAATCGACCAGATCGAAGCCCTGCATCAGCGCATGAGCGACATCCTGTTGAGTGCCGATCACGCCGCCCAGCTGGCCCTGATCAACGCTCACCCGGACCTCGCCGGTAAAGCCGCGATCCAGGGTGAACTGACCGAATCGAGCACCAACGAACAGGCCGGCGCCGGTATCCACCAGTGCACCGCCGAAGAGTTCGAACGCTTCACCGAACTCAACGATGCCTACAAAGAGAAGTTCAAGTTCCCGTTCATCATGGCGGTAAAAGGCAGCAACCGGCACCAGATCCTCGCCTCGTTCGAGAAGCGCATTCACAACTCGGCCGAAGCCGAGTTCAAGGAAGCGCTGGCGCAGATCAACCTGATTGCCCTGTTCCGCCTGCTGCAACTTTAAGGGTAGGCCCGGCCTTACCCTCCACAACACAGAATAAAGAGAATCCGCATGCGCACTTTAGTGATTGAGCCCTTGAGCAAAGAAGCCTTCGCCCCTTTCGGTGACGTGATCGAAACCGACGGCAGCGACCACTTCATGATCAACAACGGTTCGACCATGCGCTTCCACAAGCTGGCAACGGTACAAACCGCCCAGCCCGAGGACAACGCGATCATCAGCATCTTCCGCGCCGACGCGCAGGACATGCCGCTGACCGTTCGCATGCTGGAGCGCCATCCGCTGGGCAGCCAGGCTTTCATTCCGCTGCTCGGCAACCCCTTTCTGATCGTGGTCGCGCCCGTTGGCGATGCACCTGTATCAGGTCTTGTCCGCGCTTTCATCAGCAATGGAAAGCAGGGCATCAATTACCATCGCGGCGTCTGGCACCACCCGGTGCTGACGATCGAAAAGCGGGATGACTTCCTGGTGGTTGATCGCAGTGGCACTGGCAATAACTGCGATGAGCATTTTTTCAATGAGGATGAGCAACTGATCCTCGCCCCCCACCAATAAGAGAAGACCTGAGCGCCCGGCTACAGGGTGCCAGGGTAGAGGTAAAGACTGTGGAAGCACATCTGTTGGAATGGCTGAACCTGAGCGTGCGTTGGGTTCACATGATCACTGGCGTGGCATGGATTGGCGCGTCGTTCTATTTTGTCTGGCTGGAAAACAACCTCAACCGGGCCAACCCGCGCGATGGTCTGTCCGGCGATCTCTGGGCGATTCACGGTGGCGGGATCTACCACCTGGAGAAGTACAAGCTGGCTCCGCCGAAAATGCCGGAGAACCTGCACTGGTTCAAATGGGAAGCCTACTTCACCTGGATGTCGGGTATTGCCCTGCTGTGCCTGGTGTTCTACTGGAACCCGACCCTGTACCTGCTGGCCCCTGGCAGCACCCTGAGCGGCGCTGAAGGTATCGCCATCGGTGTCGGCTCGCTGATCGCCGGCTGGTTCATCTATGACTTCCTTTGCGACTCGCCACTGGGCAAGCGCCCTGGCCTGCTCGGCCTGGTGCTGTTTGTTCTGGTGATTGCCGCCTGTTACGGTTTCAGCCAGGTGTTCAGCGGTCGTGGTGCGTACCTGCACACCGGCGCGATCATCGGCACCATCATGGTCGGTAACGTGTTCCGCATCATCATGCCGGCTCAGCGTCAGCTGGTCGCCGCCATCGAAGCCAACCAGACTCCGGACCCGCTCCTGCCAGCCAAGGGCCTGTTGCGTTCGCGGCACAACAACTACTTCACCCTGCCGGTGCTGTTCATCATGATCAGCAACCACTTCCCGAGCACCTACGGCAGCCAGTACAACTGGCTGATCCTGGCCGGTATCGCAGTGGCTGCAGTGTTGGTTCGTCACTACTTCAACACCCGTCACGACAGCAACAAATACGCCTGGACCCTGCCGGTCGGTGCCCTGTCGATGATCTGCCTGGCCTACGTCACTGGCCCTGCGCCAATGCCGACCGCGCCTGAGCAGGCCGCCGCCAAGGTCGAGTACCAACCGCTGCCGGAAACCGCTCTGGGTGGCAAGACCGCTGCCGAAAAAGCCGCAGAGAAAGCTGCCGAGCCTGCCCAGGCCGCTGCCCCTGCCGAAGCGCCGGCCGCCAATGTCGCCAAACTCGACGATGCCGGTTTCGACAAGATCCACAGCGTCATCCAGGAACGTTGCGCCGTGTGCCATTCGGCCAAGCCGACCAGCCCACTGTTCAGCGCTGCACCTGCCGGGGTAATGCTCGACACCCCGCAACAGATCCAGCAACAGGCCGCGCGCATCCAGGCACAGGCTGTCGCCACGCAGATCATGCCGCTGGGCAACATCACCCAGATGACCCAGCAGGAACGTGAACTGATTGGCGCCTGGATCGCCAAAGGTGCTCCAACGAACTAAGTAACAGGCTTCACGCGGCAAGCTACAAGCTGCAAGCCAGGCGCCACCACCTGCTTCTCCTCGAGGCGTGGCGCTTGAAGCTTGCAGTTCTAAAGAATAAAAACAAAACCGAGGTGTTGCATGTCCGAGTCACGCAAGGCGTACATCCCCGTTGCGCCCCCACGACAGCCACTGCCAATGCTCCAACTGTTCCTGGTGGGTCTACAACATGTCTTGCTGATGTACGGAGGCGCGATTGCCGTGCCCTTGATCATCGGCCAGGCCGCCGGCCTTTCTCGTGAAGAAGTCGCTTTCCTGATCAATGCCGACCTGCTGGTCGCTGGTGTCGCCACCATCGTCCAGTCGTTCGGCATTGGCGCAGTTGGCATCCGCATGCCGGTCATGATGGGTGCAAGCTTTGCTGCAGTCGGCAGCATGGTGGCCATGGCCGGTATGCCCGGTGTCGGTCTGCAAGGTATCTTCGGTGCGACCATTGCCGCCGGTTTCTTCGGCATGCTGATCGCCCCGTTCATGTCCAAGGTGGTGCGTTTCTTCCCACCACTGGTGACCGGCACGGTCATCACCTCGATTGGTCTGTCGCTGTTTCCGGTTGCCGTCAACTGGGCCGGTGGCGGTGCCAGCGCCGAAACCTTCGGCTCCCCTATCTACCTGATCGTCGCCGGCCTGGTGCTGGCGACCATCCTCCTGGTCAACCGCTTCATGCGCGGTTTCTGGGTCAATGTCTCGGTGCTGATCGGCATGGGCCTGGGTTACATCCTCGCCGGCTCCATCGGCATGGTTGACCTCTCCGGCCTCGACGACGCGCCCTGGGTGCAAGTCGTGACGCCGCTGCACTTCGGCATGCCGACCTTCAGCCTGGCACCGATCCTGTCCATGTGCCTGGTGGTGGTGATCATCTTCGTCGAGTCCACCGGCATGTTCCTCGCCCTGGGCAAGGTCACTGACCGCGAAGTTACCCCGGGCATGTTGCGCCGCGGCCTGATGTGCGACGCCGGTGCCTCCTTCGTTGCCGGTTTCTTCAACACCTTCACTCACTCCTCCTTTGCCCAGAACATCGGCCTGGTGCAGATGACCGGCGTGCGCTGCCGCTACGTCACCGTGGTGGCCGGTGGTTTCCTGATCCTGCTCAGCCTGCTGCCCAAGGCCGCCTTCCTGATCGCCTCGATTCCGCCTGCGGTACTGGGCGGCGCCTCCATTGCCATGTTCGGCATGGTCGCGGCCACCGGCATCAAGATCCTCCAGGAAGCCGACATCGCCGACCGCCGCAACCAGCTGCTGGTCGCCGTCAGCGTCGGCATGGGCCTGATTCCGGTGGTGCGTCCGGAGTTCTTCGCACAGATGCCACAGTGGATGGAACCGATCACCCACAGCGGGATTGCCATGGCCACGGTCAGCGCGCTGATCCTCAACCTGTTGTTCAACATCCTGGGCGGCGCCGAACGCGCAGCGCACAACGACGCCGCCCACCAGCACTGAGCCTTTGGGCGGCACATGCCGCCCGGTAGCACCCGAGCAATACGCAGGACCGTCGACCCGTGGGAGCGGGTCGGCCGGGGCGCCTCGCGCCGAAAAACCCAAAACCAACAATAACAAAGCCGGGAATCACAACATGAAAGGCATCACCACTTCCCTCCTGTTGGGTAGCAGTCTGCTGGCCGCTTTGCCAGCTAGCGCTGAGGACCTGCTGCTGTGGCACACCAACAGCCTCTCCTACCTCTACGGCAAGGACTTCCAGGTCAACCCTGCAATCCAGCAGACGGTGACCTTCGAACACGCCAACAAGTGGAAATACGGCGACACCTTCCTGTTCATCGACAAGATCTTCTACAACGGCGGTACCGACCGCAACAAAGGCAACAACACCTACTACGGTGAGTTCAGCCCGCGTCTGTCGCTCGGCAAGATCTTCGATCAAAAGTTCGAGTTCGGTCCGATCAAGGACGTGCTGATCGCCATGACCTACGAGTCGGGCGAAGGCGACAACGAGGCCTATTTGATCGGCCCTGGCTTCGACCTGGCGATTCCCGGCTTCAACTACTTCACCCTCAACATCATGCAGCGCAACACCGAGGGCAGCCGTCCGGGTGACCGCGTCTGGCAGATTACCCCGACCTTTTCCTACACCATTCCCGTAGGCCGCTCTGACATCCTCGTCGATGGCTACATGGACTGGGTGGTCGATAACGACTCGACCCGCCGCGGCACTTACCACGCCAACCTGCAGTTCAACCCACAGGTCAAATACGACCTGGGCAAGGCGCTGAACCTGGGCGCCAAGCAGTTGTACGTGGGTATCGAATACAGCTACTGGAAAGACAAATACGGTATTGAGAACAGTGGACGCCTGGATACCAATCAGAGCGTTACCAGCGCCCTGGTTAAGGTTCACTTCTAAAACCTGACCAAACGCACAGTTTTAGCCACACCTGCTCCAGGAAGGAGCACTTGAGGACCCGCGCGCAAGCCAGTAATCTGCGCGCCCTCTCGATCAGGGCAGGAGGGATCCTGCCTGCGTTTGCTGACCGCTCAGTCAATGAATTCGGGCGGTTGGCAAGCGTCACGCCAACCTGAAACACCCTTTTTCAGCTGTTCAGAAAGACGTCGAGCAGGATTGTTGTGCCGTAACGGAAAGTTGGCGCAGCTCTTGCCAAATTGTTGTGGCTAATCGAAAAAAACTGACTCAAAAGACAAGTATTTGAACTCAACGGTGCCGCTCAGAGTACCGACAACAGATTCAATCAAGGGAGCAACACAGCGATGCGCATGACCAATAGCCTGATTCTCGCCGGTGGCCTGCTGGCAGCCAGCACGGCGGCCACCGCCGGTGATCTGCTGCAATGGCAGAACAACAGCCTGACCTACCTGTGGGGCAAGAACTTCGCGGTCAACCCGGAAATCCAGCAGACCGTGACCTTCGAGCACGCCGATGCCTGGAAGTACGGCGATAACTTCATCTTCGTCGACAAGATCTTCTACAACGGTGACAAGGACTTCAACAACGGTCCGAACACCTACTACGGCGAGATTCAACCGCGCCTGTCGTTTGGCAAGATCTTCGACCAGAAGCTGGAGTTCGGCCCGATCAAGGACGTGCTGCTGGCCATGACCTACGAATTTGGTGAGGGCGATACCGAGTCCTACCTGATCGGTCCTGGTTTCGACCTGGCAATCCCGGGCTTCGACTACTTCCAGCTGAACTTCTACCAGCGCAACACCGAAGGCAGCCGTGCCGGCGACAACGTCTGGCAGATCACCCCGGTCTGGTCGTACACCATTCCTGTGGGCAAGTCCGACATCCTCATCGATGGTTTCATGGACTGGGTTGTGGATAACGACGCCACCAGCCGCCGCGGCACCTACCACGCCAACCTGCACTTCAACCCGCAGGTCAAATATGACCTCGGCAAGGCGCTGAACTGGGGCGAGAAGCAGTTGTACGTTGGTTTCGAGTACGACTACTGGAAGAACAAGTACGGCATCAAGGACAGCGATGCCTTCGATACCGATCAGAACACTGCGAGCTTCCTGGTCAAAGTGCATTTTTGAGAGGTGCGATCGCGGGGCAAGCCCGCTCCTACCGGGATGGTGGGAGCGGGCTCGCCCCGCGATGAGGCCATCAGCCTTTCACTGATCGCCAAATCTTGCCAACAACAGCCACCACCGCCAGTACCACGGCGCCGGCCACAATCCCCACCCCGCCATTGAGCAAGGCGCCGGTCAACGCCCCGCCCCGCCCTTCGCTGAAGGCTTCGATGGCATGATGCAGCGGCGCCACGCCATGCACCAGAATCCCGCCGCCAACCAGAAACATCGCCGCAGTACCGATCACCGACAGGCTTTTCATCATGTACGGCGCTGCACGCAGGATGCCGTTGCCCAGCACCTGTGCCGCGCGCGAGGCTTTCTGGGTCAGCCACAAGCCCAGGTCATCGAGTTTGACGATACCGGCAACCAGGCCATACACGCCGATGGTCATGACAATCGCAATGCCCGACAGCACGATGATCTGCTGGCTCAGCGGCGCAGCGGCAACGATGCCCAGGGTGATGGCAATGATCTCTGCCGAGAGGATGAAGTCGGTACGAATCGCGCCCTTGATCTTGGTTTGCTCGAAGGCCACCAGATCAACCGCCGGATCTGCCACCGCCTCGACCCTGGCCTCATGCTCGGCCTGTTCTTCAGCCTTGCTGTGCAAGAACTTGTGGGCGAGCTTTTCGAAGCCCTCGAAGCACAGGAACGCGCCGCCGATCATCAGCAGCGGCGTGACGGCCCAAGGGATGAACGCACTGATCAACAGCGCCGCCGGCACCAGGATCAGTTTGTTGACGAACGAGCCCTTGGCCACCGCCCAGACCACCGGGATCTCCCGCTCGGCACGCACGCCGGTGACCTGCTGGGCATTGAGCGCCAGGTCGTCACCCAGTACCCCGGCGGTTTTTTTCGCCGCGACCTTGGTCATTACCGAAACGTCGTCGAGTACCGTGGCGATATCGTCGATCAATACCAGAAGACTGCTTCCTGCCATGTTTGCCTGATTCCAGCGGGTTGAGTGGCGCTCAGTCTAGCTCAAAGTCGCCACCTTGAGCCCCTTGCAAACGCGGTGCTACCATGCGCAACCGCCCTTTCAGGCCCGAGGATTAGCGTCAACCATGAGCAGCATTCGCGAGCGCAACAAAGAACTGATCCTGCGCGCGGCCAGTGAAGAGTTCGCCGACAAGGGCTTCGCCGCCACCAAGACCAGCGACATCGCGGCCAAGGCCGGGCTGCCCAAGCCGAACGTCTACTACTACTTCAAGTCCAAGGAAAACCTCTACCGCGAGGTTCTGGAAAGCATCATCGAGCCGATCATGCAGGCATCGACGCCATTCAATGCCGACGGTGACCCCAAGGAAGTATTGAGCGCCTACATCCGCTCGAAAGTACTGATCTCCCGCGACTTGCCGTTTGCCTCCAAAGTATTCGCCAGCGAGATCATGCACGGCGCCCCGCACCTGAGCCCGAGCCAGGTCGAACAGCTCAACGAGCAGGCCCGGCACAACATCGAGTGCATCCAGGCCTGGATCGACCGCGGCCAGATTGCTGCGGTAGACCCGCATCATCTGATGTTCAGCATCTGGGCGGCGACCCAGACCTACGCGGATTTCGACTGGCAGATCTCGGTGGTTACCGGTAAAGCCAAGCTTGAAGACAGCGATTATGAGGCGGCGACGCAGACCATTATTCGTCTGGTGCTCAAGGGGTGTGAGCCCGACTCCTGATAAGTGAACGGGTGGGAGCGGGGGGGGGGGGGGGGGGGGGGGGGGGGGGGGGGGGGGGGGGGGGGAAGGGGGGGGGGAGAAGAAGGACAAGCAGAGGCGTGGCGCA
>NZ_JBMOWO010000093.1:0-10298 GCF_049310525.1 Pseudomonas sp. GZD-222 | reverse complement strand
GGAGCGGGCTTGCCCCGCGATGCGATGTGACTGAACAATCGCAATCGCGGGGCAAGCCCGCTCCCACCGGGGTAAAGCCTTAAGCCGCTACTCCGGCATCCGCCGTCAATCCTGCCTCTTCGATCGCACTGATCGCGCACTGCTCATCGATATCCGAGGTATCGCCA
This sequence comes from Pseudomonas sp. GZD-222, assembly GCF_049310525.1. NCBI lineage: Bacteria > Pseudomonadati > Pseudomonadota > Gammaproteobacteria > Pseudomonadales > Pseudomonadaceae > Pseudomonas > Pseudomonas sp. GZD-222. The sequence goes on along the minus strand of NZ_JBMOWO010000093.1, from coordinate 10,131 downwards.
CTGATACCGATCGCCCCCACCACCACGCCCTGCTGATTACGAATCAGCACGCCACCTGGCGCCGGCACCACCGGGCTTTGCCCCAGACCATTGAGCGCGGCAAAAAATGCCGGGCGTTGCTGTGCGTCCAGGGCAATCAGGCGTGAACCCTTGCCCAGGGCGATAGCCCCCCAGGCCTTGCCCATCGCCACCTGCGGGCGCAGCAGGCTAGCGCCGTCTTCGCGCTGCAGGGTCAGCAGGTGGCCGCCAGCGTCAAGCACCGCCACCGTCAAGGGTGCGGCGGAGATCTTGCGACCCGCGGCCAGCGCGGCGTTCACCAGGCTGACAGCGACTTTCAGGGTCAATGTGGTCATGGAAAGGTCCTCTTGTTGTTAGAAGCCCTGAGGGCAGGTGTGAAAAAGCAATAGAACAAATAGAACACAATGGCGAATATTTTTGTATACAATATTTTCAGCGCGATAAACCAATTCGGACGAAACGCCTTTTTTATGGCCTTCCCGACGAAAGCACCCATCGCCGATGAAAATGGATTGACCAGAGTCGCCTGGCGTGAATACACTCTGACGAAAAGCCATTTGTATACAATTACAAAATCAAAGAGGCACAAAACCATGAGCAAAATGAGAGCAATTGATGCAGCCGTTCTGGTGATGCGCCGCGAAGGTGTTGATACCGCGTTTGGTATTCCGGGTGCTGCAATCAACCCGCTGTACTCGGCCCTGAAGAAAGTCGGCGGTATCGATCACGTCCTCGCTCGTCACGTTGAAGGCGCCTCGCACATGGCCGAGGGCTACACCCGCACCAAAGCCGGCAACATCGGCGTGTGCATCGGCACCTCCGGCCCTGCCGGCACTGACATGGTCACCGGCCTGTACAGTGCCTCGGCCGACTCCATCCCAATCCTGTGCATCACCGGCCAAGCGCCGCGTGCCCGTATGCACAAGGAAGATTTCCAGGCCGTCGACATCACCAGCATCGTCAAGCCGGTGACCAAGTGGGCGACCACCGTTCTGGAACCAGGCCAGGTGCCTTACGCGTTCCAGAAAGCTTTCTATGAAATGCGCTCCGGCCGTCCAGGCCCTGTGTTGATCGACCTGCCGTTCGACGTGCAAATGGCCGAGATCGAATTCGACATCGATGCCTACCAGCCGCTGCCAGTACAAAAGCCTGCCGCCAACCGCATCCAGGTCGAAAAAGCCCTGGCCATGCTCGACGCCTCCGAGCGTCCGCTGCTGGTTGCCGGTGGTGGCATCATCAACGCCGATGCCTGCGAGAAACTGGTCGAGTTCGCCGAACTGACCGGCATCCCGGTTATCCCTACCCTGATGGGCTGGGGCATCATCCCTGACGATCACCCGCTGATGGTCGGTATGGTTGGTCTGCAGACCTCGCACCGCTACGGCAACGCCACGATGCTCAAGTCCGACGTGGTCCTGGGTATCGGTAACCGTTGGGCCAACCGCCACACCGGTTCGGTTGATGTCTACACCGAAGGCCGCCGTTTCATTCACGTCGACATCGAGCCAACCCAGATCGGCCGGGTATTCACCCCTGACCTGGGTATCGTCTCCGATGCCGGTGCCGCTCTGGACGTGTTCCTGGAAGTGGCTCGCGAGTGGAAAGCCGCCGGCAAGCTCAAGGATCGCAGCGCCTGGCTGGAAGACTGCCAGCAGCGCAAATCGAGCCTGCAGCGCAAGACCCATTTCGACAACGTGCCGGTCAAGCCGCAGCGCGTGTACCAGGAAATGAACCAGGTGTTCGGCAAAGACACCTGCTACGTCAGCACCATCGGTCTGTCGCAGATTGCCGGCGCGCAGTTCCTGCACGTCTACAAGCCGCGTCACTGGATCAACTGTGGCCAGGCCGGCCCGCTGGGCTGGACCATTCCTGCCGCCCTGGGTGTGGTCAAGGCCGACCCGACCCGCAAGGTAGTCGCGCTGTCGGGCGACTATGACTTCCAGTTCATGATCGAAGAGCTGGCGGTGGGTGCGCAGTTCAATCTGCCGTACGTTCACGTGCTGGTGAACAACTCCTACCTGGGTCTGATCCGTCAGGCGCAGCGTGGCTTCGAGATGGATTACTGTGTGCAGCTGGCGTTCGAGAACGTCAACGCCCCTGAACTCAACGGTTATGGCGTCGATCACGTCGCCGTGGTCGAAGGCCTGGGTTGCAAGGCCCTGCGCGTTACCGAGCCGAGCGAGATCGCCCCGGCCCTGCTCAAAGCGCAAAAACTGGCTGAAGAGTTCCGGGTTCCGGTGGTGGTCGAGGTTATCCTCGAGCGCGTAACCAACATTTCCATGGGCACCGAAATCAACGCGGTCAACGAATTCGAAGACCTGGCCCTGGTCGGCAACGACGCGCCAACCGCGATTTCCCTGCTCGACTGATTGCTGCAGCGGCCCTGCTGCGTTACGCACAGGGCCTACTTTTGCAAGGAGACAACCATGCCACGTTTCGCCGCCAACCTGTCCATGCTGTTCACCGAGCAGGACTTCCTCGCCCGTTTCAAGGCTGCAGCCGACGCCGGCTTCAGCGGTGTCGAATACCTGTTCCCGTACGATTACAGCTCGGCTGAAATCAAGCAGCAGCTCGATGCCCACGGCCTGACCCAGGTGCTGTTCAACCTGCCGGCCGGTGACTGGACCAAAGGTGATCGCGGTATCGCCTGCGATCCGGCCCGCGTCGAGCAGTTCCGTGCCGGTGTCGACCTGGCGATCGCCTACGCCCAGGTGCTGGGCAACACCCAGGTCAACTGCCTGGCCGGTATTCGTCCACAAGGTCCGGATTGCGCGACCGTGCGCAAGACCTTTGTCGACAACCTCAAGTACGCCGCCGACAAACTGCAAGCCGCCGGGATCAAGCTGGTCATGGAAATGATCAACACCCGTGACATTCCAGGTTTCTACCTGAACAACACCCAACAGGCCCTGGAAATCCAGGCCGAAGTCGGCAGCAGCAACCTGTTCCTGCAGTACGACATCTACCACATGCAGATCATGGAGGGCGACCTGGCCCGCACCATGGAAAGCAACCTGGCCAAGATCAACCACATCCAGCTGGCCGACAACCCGGGCCGCAACGAGCCGGGCACTGGCGAAATCAACTACCGCTTCCTCTTCGAACACCTGGACCGCATCGGCTACCAGGGCTGGGTGGGCTGTGAATACAAGCCGCTGACCACCACCGAAGCTGGCCTTGGCTGGTTGAAATCCCACAACGCGATCTGAAACTGATTGGCATGGATTCTCGGTGGGAGCGGGCTTGACCCGCGATGCGATAGCGACTTCAACACCGCTATCGCGGGGCAAGCCCGCTCCCACCGGGCTACCGCATCTAACAATTACAAGAGGCATCTCTCATGGCTAAAATCGGATTTATCGGCACCGGCATCATGGGCCGCCCAATGGCGCAGAACCTGCAAAAAGCCGGTCACAGCCTGTTCCTCTCCACTCATCACGATGCTGCCCCGGCTGACCTGGTCGCCGCTGGCGCCGTCGCCCTGGCCAACCCGAAAGAAGTGGCTCAGGAAGCTGAATTCATCATCGTCATGGTGCCGGATACCCCACAGGTCGAAGCGGTCCTGTTCGGTGAAAACGGCGTTGCCCAAGGCGTCGGTCCAAACAAGGTAGTGATCGACATGAGCTCGATCTCCCCTACCGCTACCAAAGCCTTCGCCGAGAAAATCAAAGCCACTGGTGCTGCCTACCTCGACGCGCCGGTGTCCGGTGGTGAAGTCGGCGCCAAAGCCGCGACCCTGAGCATCATGGTCGGTGGTTGCCCGAACGCTTTCGAACGCACCCTGCCGCTGTTCCAGGCCATGGGCAAGAACATCACCCGCGTCGGTGGCAACGGTGACGGCCAGACGGCCAAGGTCGCCAACCAGATCATCGTCGCCCTGAACATTCAGGCCGTCGCCGAAGCGCTGCTGTTTGCTGCCAAGAACGGTGCCGATCCAGCCAAGGTACGTGAAGCACTGATGGGCGGCTTCGCCTCTTCGAAGATCCTCGAAGTGCACGGCGAGCGCATGATCAAAGGCACCTTCGATCCAGGCTTCCGCATCAGCCTGCACCAGAAGGACCTGAACCTGGCCCTGCAAGGCGCCAAGGAGCTGAACATCAACCTGCCCAACACCTCCAATGCCCAGCAAGTGTTCAGCACCTGCGCGGCCATCGGTGGTGCCAACTGGGACCACTCGGCGTTGATCAAAGGCCTTGAGCACATGGCCAACTTCTCGATCCGCGGCGACGAGTAAGCTGCAAGCTTCACGCCGTAAGAAAATCCAGGTCGCGCATCGATCCGCATTTTCTTGAGGCTTGCCGCTCAAAGAGCACCACCGCCCCTGGGTCGGCCTGCACGGAGGCAGAACCAGGGGCGTTTTCGATTCTGAAGAACAATAAGATTGGAGCCTGCCATGTCGCTCGATCCGCAACACTTTCTGCGCGACCTGTTCGCTACGGCCATCGACGCCGCGCACCCACGCCAGGTTCTTGAAGCACACCTGCCCAGCGACCGCAGCGGTCGCGTTATTGTCATCGGCGCCGGCAAGGCTGCCGCCGCCATGGCCGAAGTCGTCGAACGCAACTGGCAAGGCCCGGTTTCCGGCCTAGTGGTAACCCGCTACGGTCACGGCGCCAGCTGCTCGAAGATCGAAGTGGTCGAAGCCGCCCACCCGGTCCCCGATGCCGCCGGCCTGGCGGTCGCCAAACGCGTACTGGAGATGGTCAGTGACCTGAGCGAAAACGACCGGGTAATCTTCCTGCTCTCCGGCGGTGGCTCTGCCCTGCTGGCTTTGCCGGCCGAAGGCCTGACCCTGGCCGACAAGCAACAGATCAACAAAGCGCTGCTCAAGTCCGGCGCCACCATCGGCGAGATGAACTGCGTGCGCAAGCACCTCTCGGCGATCAAGGGCGGCCGTCTGGCCAAGGCCTGTTGGCCAGCCACGGTCTACACCTATGCGATTTCCGATGTACCGGGCGACCTGGCCACGGTCATCGCCTCCGGCCCCACCGTGGCCGACCCGAGCACCTCGGCTGAAGCCCTGGCAATTCTCAAGCGCTACAACATCGAAGCCCCGGCGGCGGTGACGGCGTGGCTGAACAACCCGGCCTCCGAGACCGTCAAGGCCGACGACCCGGCACTGGCCCGCAGCCATTTCCAGTTGATCGCCCGTCCTCAGCAGTCACTTGAGGCGGCGGCAGTCAAAGCCCGCCAGGCCGGCTTCAGCCCGCTGATTCTGGGTGATCTGGAAGGTGAATCGCGGGAAGTGGCCAAGGTCCATGCCGGCATTGCCCGGCAGATCGTCCTGCACGGCCAGCCGCTGTCGCCGCCGTGCGTGATCCTCTCCGGTGGCGAGACCACCGTGACCGTGCGCGGCAATGGCCGTGGCGGACGCAATGCCGAGTTTCTCCTGAGCCTGACCGAAAGCCTCAAAGGCCTGCCCGGCGTCTACGCCCTGGCCGGTGATACCGATGGCATCGATGGTTCGGAAGACAACGCCGGTGCCCTGATGACCCCGGACAGCTACGCACGTGCTGCAGCTCTGGGTCTGTCGGCCAGCGACGAACTGGACAACAACAATGGCTACGGCTACTTCGCCGCGCTCGATGCACTGATCGTCACCGAGCCGACGCGGACCAACGTCAACGATTTTCGCGCGATTCTGATCCTTGAGAGTGCCAAACCATGACGCCTGATAAAAAAGTCAAAATCCTCGCGACCCTCGGGCCTGCCATCAAGGGTATCGACGACATCCGCCAGTTGGTCGAAGCCGGGGTGAACATCTTTCGCCTCAACTTCAGCCACGGCGAACACGAAGACCACGCCCTGCGCTACCAGTGGATCCGTGAGGTAGAGAGCCAGCTCAACTACCCGCTGGGGATCCTCATGGACCTGCAGGGGCCAAAACTGCGTGTCGGCCGCTTCGCCGACGGCAAGGTCCAGCTGCAACGCGGCCAGGCCCTGCGCCTGGACCTCGACAGCACCCCTGGCACCCTTGAGCGGGTCAACCTGCCGCACCCGGAAATCATCGCGGCGCTGGAACCAGGCATGGACCTGCTGCTCGATGACGGCAAGCTGCGCCTGCGGGTGACCGCCAAGCACAGCGACGCCATCGACACCGAAGTGCTCAACGGCGGCGAGCTGTCCGACCGCAAAGGGGTCAACGTACCGCAAGCGGTTCTGGACTTGAGCCCCCTGACCGCCAAGGACCGCCGCGACCTGACCTTCGGCCTGGAGCTGGGTGTCGACTGGGTGGCCCTGTCGTTCGTGCAGCGCCCGGAAGACATCGTCGAGGCGCGCCAGCTGATCGGCGATCGCGCCTACCTGATGGCCAAGATCGAGAAGCCGTCGGCCGTTACCCAGCTGCGGGCGATTGCCGAACTCAGCGATGCGATCATGGTTGCCCGTGGTGACCTGGGCGTGGAAGTGCCGGCCGAAAGCGTGCCGCAGATCCAGAAGAGCATCATCAATACCTGCCGCGAACTGGGCAAACCCGTAGTGGTTGCCACGCAGATGCTGGAATCGATGCGCTTCTCGCCCGCCCCGACCCGCGCCGAAGTCACTGACGTGGCCAACGCCGTCGCCGAAGGTGCCGATGCGGTAATGCTCTCGGCCGAGACCGCCTCCGGCGACTACCCGCTCGAAGCCGTGCAGATGATGAGCAAGATCATCCGCCAGGTCGAGAACGGCCCGGACTACCAGGTGCAACTGGACGTTGGCCGGCCGAAGGCGGAAGCGACGGTTTCCGATGCGATCAGCTGTGCGATCCGTCGTATCAGCGGCATTTTGCCGGTGGCAGTGCTGGTCAACTACAGCGAGTCGGGCGCCTCGACCCTGCGTGCTGCACGCGAGCGGCCACGGGCACCGATCCTCAACCTGACCCCCAACCTGGCCACCGCCCGCCGTCTGAGCGTGGCCTGGGGTGTGCACTCGGTGGTCAATGACCGCCTGCGCCAGGTCGATGAAATCTGCTCCACCGCGCTGGAAATCGCCCAGGCACAAGGCATGGCCAGCCGTGGCGATACCCTGTTGATCACCGCCGGTGTGCCTTTTGGCAAGCCGGGATCGACTAACACGCTGCGGATTGAAACCTTGATCTGAAGGTGAAGCCCGCTCCTACCCTGTGGGAGCGGGCTTGCCCCGCGATAAACCCAACACGGAAAAGGCCCAAAGAGGCCACTCCACTCCACATCAACCCAGACTGCCCCCATGTACACCAAGAATTTCGTCAACCCGTGCCCGGATTGGGCTACGGCCTTGCTCAATGGCTTCAGCCAGGTCCTGCTGCAGCGCAATCCGCTGTGCGGGCTGTTGTGCCTGCTGGCCATCACCCTGACCGCCCCCGATCTGGTCGGCGGCGCCTTGCTTGGCGCCCTCGCCGGGCTGCTCACCGCCCAGCGCCGTGGCTACAACCGCACCGATCGCCAGGCTGGCCTGTACAGCTACAACGGTGTGCTGATCGGCCTGCTGCTCAGCTACGCCCTGCCCTGGTCAGCAATCCTGCCGCCGCTGATCATCGCCGCCGGCGGCTTGAGCAGCATGCTCGTGCACCAGTGGCTCAAACGCGCCAGCTCCAACCTGTTGCTTCCGGCTTACACCGCGCCGTTCGTCTTGATCGGCTGGGGCGTGCTGCTGGTCAGCGAGCCAGGCGCCAGCGCTTCCAGCACGATTGAGCCCAATGCGCTCTATGCCCTGATGCGTGGGTTGGGCCAGGTATTTCTGCTCGACAACCCGCTGGCCGGCCTGTTGATTGCCGTTGGCCTGCTGATCTCCAATCGCTATGCCGCTGCCTGGGCGTTGCTCGGTGCCGCACTGGGCGGTAGCGTCGCGCTGCTCGGGGGTGAAGCCAATGCCGCGTACGCCGGCCTCTACGGCTTCAACGCCGCGCTCGCCGCGCTGGCCTTCAGCCAGACCCGCAAGCAACCCTGGCTGCCATTACTGGCGATGATCCTGGCAATCCTGCTGCAACCGCTGGTTGCTCAATTGCCGGTGCCAGGCCTGACCGCACCGTTCATCTTCGCCTGCTGGCTGGTGCTGATCGGCCAGCGCCTGCTGCGCCAGCCGCTGGCTCGCCGTGCCGGTCGCTTGCATAGCTGAGTTGCTGCCCCTAGGCTCAGCTCCATTGTGTAATGGAGCTGAGCATGGACACCCCTTCGAGCTGGCGTGAGCGGCTCTACATCATCGTTTTTCAAACCGATACCATCGCCGGGCGGCGATTCGACAAAACATTGCTGCTGATCATCTTCGCCAGCCTGGTGACTGTGATCCTCGACAGCATCGACGAGATCCACCAGAACTACGCCGGGCTGCTGGCGCTGATCGAGTGGGGCTTTACCGCGATCTTTCTCGCCGAGTATGTAGTGCGCCTGTACTGCTCACCGAAGCCGTTGCGCTATGCCTTCAGCTTCTACGGCCTGGTCGACCTGCTGGCGATCGTGCCGGGAATCATTGCCCTGTACTACAGCGACGCGCAGTACCTGTTGATCATCCGGGTGATCCGTATGCTGCGGATCTTTCGCGTACTCAAGCTAAGCCCCTATCTCAAACAGGCGCATTACCTGCTCGAGGCGCTGCGCGGCAGCAAGCAGAAGATCATCGTCTTTCTGGTCAGTGTCTCGACCCTGGTGACGGTATTCGGCACCCTGATGTATGTGGTCGAAGGCCCCGAACATGGCTTTACCAGTATTCCCAAGGGGATCTATTGGGCGATCGTTACCCTGACCACCGTCGGCTTTGGCGATATCGTGCCCAAAACCCCGCTTGGCCAGGTGATTTCCTCGATGGTGATGATCACCGGTTACTCGATCATTGCCGTGCCCACCGGGATCTTCACTGCTGAACTGGCCAATGCCATGCGTGGCGAACAGCTCAAGCACGACTGCCCGGTCTGCCGCAAAAACCAGCATGAGCACGGCGCAGCCTTCTGTTCACGCTGTGGCAATGCACTGTTCAAGAAAATGGAATAAGCAAAGTACTTTTTAATCTTTTAGCGCCTAAGCACCAACCGCTATAGTCGCTGGCATAATGCCTTTAACGCTAATTCGAACAAGGAAAGCTCCGTGAAAAAACTCTTTAGTGCCTCGCTTCTGGCCGCCGGTCTCGCTCTGGGCTCCCTGGCTCACGCCGCACCCGCGCCATTGCTGAACGTCTCGTATGACGTCATGCGCGACTTCTACAAGGACTACAACGCTGCCTTCCAGAAACACTGGGAAGCCGAGCATAAAGAGAAACTCACCGTGCAGATGTCCTTCGGCGGTTCGAGCAAGCAGGCGCGCTCGGTGATCGACGGCCTGCCCGCCGATGTCATCACCATGAACATGGCCACCGACATCAATGCCCTGGCCGACAACGGCAAGCTGGTGCCGGACAATTGGGTCACCCGTCTGCCCAACAACAGCGCGCCGTTCACCTCGGCCACGGTGTTCATCGTTCGCAAGGACAACCCTAAAGCGCTCAAAGACTGGCCAGACCTGCTCAAAGATGGCGTCCAGGTCATCGTCCCCAACCCGAAAACCTCGGGTAACGGCCGCTACACCTACCTCTCGGCCTGGGGTTATGTGCTGAAGAACGGCGGTGACGAGAACAAGGCCAAGGAGTTTGTCGGCAAGCTGTTCAAACAGGCGCCGGTGCTCGATACCGGTGGCCGTGCCGCCACCACCACCTTCATGACCAACCAGATTGGTGACGTGCTGGTGACCTTCGAAAACGAAGCCGAGATGATCGCCCGCGAGTTCGGCCGTGATCAGTTCGAGGTCATTTACCCGAGCGTTTCCGCTGAAGCCGAGCCACCGGTGACCGTGGTCGACAAGGTCGTCGACAAAAAAGGCAGCCGCGCTACCGCCGAGGCCTACCTGAAGTACCTGTGGTCGCCAGAGGCCCAGGAAATCGCCGCCAACAACTACCTGCGCCCGCGTGATCCTGCGATCCTGGCCAAGTACACCGACCGTTTCCCGAAAGTCGATTTCCTCTCGGTAGAGAAGACCTTCGGCGACTGGCGCACCGTGCAGAAGACCCACTTCAATGACGGTGGCGTGTTCGACCAGATCTATACCGGCCAGTAACAGTCCAGTCCTATCGCGGGGCAAGCCCGCCCCCCCCGTAAAACAAAGTGGGGGCCGGCCCGTCCCCCGCCTA
>NZ_JBMOWO010000092.1:0-9704 GCF_049310525.1 Pseudomonas sp. GZD-222 | reverse complement strand
GCGGGTGACCACTCCCTCACCCAGAGAACATATTGGTGGGGGAGTATTTCCCCCGCGATCGTTTCACCTCCTTTGATCCGTTCATTGACTACCCTTTCCGTCATCCACGGTTCAAGGAGTATCCAGTGACCCGATCCCTCTTCGCCCTCCTGCTGGGTTGCCTGCTGAGCCTCCAGCTGGCGACCGCCGCCCCGTTGCTACCTGGGGCGAGCAAATCGACAGAACCTGCCGAACCTGTGGTTCAGGGTGGTCTGCTCGGTGCTATTGCCGATGGCCTGGACGATGTCAGCCAGGAGCTGAACGTCGACAATCACTTGATCGATAACTGGCGCCTGCGCGCCGATCGTGCGGCCGATGAGGTCGATGTGCTGGTCAACCAGCCATCGGGGCTCAGCTCTCTGGAACTGTGGCGCGACTTCGCCCTGCTGACCATCACCTGGCTGCTCGCCTTTGCCCTGCTCACCAACTTCGGCCGCCTGCTCTCGCGGTCCAGCAGTCAATCACGTCTGCTACGTGAGCGACCGCGCCCCAGCCGCGTGATCAAGTACCTGCTGGTGTACACCTTGCCCGCCCTGGCCAGCCTGATCATCACCCTGTACATCAGTCACTTCCTCATACTCTCGGCAGGCCGCGCGCTGGGCATGAGCCTGGCCTACGCCACCAGCAGCGGTATTTTCTCCACCTCGATCATCCTCTGCCTGATCACCCTGTTCGACACCGGGCACAAACGCACTGCGGTACGCATCATTCGCCGGATGGCGCCACGGCCGTTGTTTCTGATCGGCTTTCTGGCCGCCTGGAGCGATGCCCTGACCAGCCCGCAGATCGCCCGGCATCTGGGTGGCAACATCACCAGCAGCGTCGCCGCGGTGACCGGCTTGCTGGCAACCCTGGCCTTCGCCGTGCTGGTGATCAAGCTGCGCCGCCCGGTAGCGCACCTGATCCGCAACCGCGCCTTGCCCGACCGCCTGCAACACCGTGCCGTGCAAGAAACTCTGAGGATCTTCTCGGCACTGTGGTTCCTGCCGATCCTGATGATGATCCTGGTGTCGGCCATCCATTTGATCGGCGCCGGCGAAGAGAGCCAGCGCGCCCTGCAAAAAGCCTTGCTGACCTCGATCCTGCTGATCGGCACGGTGTTCCTCAGCACCGTGTTTCAACACATGTTCAAACACCAGGAGCAGGCAGATGCCCGGCAACGCCTGCGTCCGTACAAAGAACTGCTGCGCAACCTGGCGCGGGCTCTGCTGCGCATTGCCATCGCGGTGGCGTTCATTGTGTTGCTGGGGCGCATCTGGGGCTTTTCGGTACTCGACTTCGCCCTGCGCAACAGCCTGGGCCGCGCCATCAGCGACTCGTTGAGCAGCATCGGCCTGATCCTGCTGGTCACCTGGTTGCTCTGGGTGGTGATCGACACCGCCATCCAGGAGGCGCTCAAGCCTACGGTCGGACGCCGCGCGGCCCGCCAACCGAGTACGCGGGTGCGGACCATCCTGCCGATGCTGCGTAACGCGATCAAGATCATCCTGGTGGTGATCTGCACCATCACCACCATGGCCAACCTGGGCATCAACGTTGCGCCACTGCTGGCCGGTGCCGGGGTGGTCGGCCTGGCCATCGGCTTCGGCTCCCAGCAACTGGTGCAGGACGTGATCACCGGGCTGTTCATCCTCATCGAAGACACCATCGCCATTGGCGACTGGGTGGTACTCGACTCCGGTCACGCCGGCACCGTCGAAAGCCTGACCATCCGCACCCTGCGCCTGCGCGACGGCAAAGGCTTCGTGCACTCGGTGCCGTTCGGCCAGATCAAGGCGGTCACCAACCAGTCCCGGCAGTTTGCCTACGCCTTTTTCTCGGTGCAGTTCAGCTACGAGACCGACATCGACAGCGCCTTGAAACTGATCCGCGAAGTCGGTCATTCGATCAGCGAAGACCCGATGCTGCGCCACAGCCTGCAAGGTCCGTTGCAAGTGTTCGGGGTCGATAGCATGAACCTCAACGGCATCACCCTGACCGCGCAGTTCCGCACTACCTCGGGTGGGCAGTACGCAGTCAACCGTGCCTTCAACGAGCGCCTGAAAAAGCGCGTGGACCAGACCGACGACGTCAGCTTCGCCCAGTACAATCCACCGCCCGCGCGGGTGAGTGATGGCCAGGCCTGATTCGGCTTTCTAGCCCCTTGAGATCGGTGATAAAGTCGCGCCCATGAATGCCTCGCCCACTAACCGCCCGCTGATTGCCTGGACCCTGTACTTCTGTGTCCTGTTCAATCTGTTCGCCTGCGGTATTGGTCACGGGCAGATGGCCGGCCTGCAACTCAACGGTGTTGGCGGCGCCTACTGTTCGGCCATGGGCAGCGCCGGGCCGACGTTGAAAAGCGACTTCAGCGACCAGTCGGTTTCTGGCTGGGACAGCATGCAAACCTGTCCGGTGTGCGCTGCAGCGGTGGTCTGCCTGGGCCTGATGCTGGTCATTGGCTGGCTGCTGGCGGCTGCACGCACCCGGCGCTATCACCGTGAACTGCGCAGCAAAGCCCCGCCACGCTACTGCTGGCCTGCGGCCAATCCTCGCGCCTCCCCGCTTCTGGCTTGATCCCTGCGGCAGCCTGCGTGGCTGCCGGTAACCGGCCTTTTCGCTGCTCCTGTGTGACAGGCGCCGCTGGCCGCTGGCTCAATTTCCAGAGTTCGTTCCATGCCCTACTCCTATCGCCTTTCCGGTTGCGCGGCGCTGCTGTGCGCCTTGTCCATGAACGCCGCGGCCGAAGCGCCGCTGACCTTGCCTGACCTGCGCATCGAGGGTCGCGCAGACGCCGACGACGGTGTGCTCCTCGACACCCCTTCGCAGACCGGCTCACGCCTGGGTCTGACTCCACGGGAAACTCCGGCGTCGGTGAACATCGTCAACCGCAAGCAGATCGAACAGCGCGGCGCCCAGACCACTCAGGACATGCTCGCCGGTGTGCCGGGCATGACCGCTGCCTCGCCACCCGGCTCGGCTGGTTCGGTGGCGTACCGGGGCTTTTCCGGCGCGCAGATCACTCAACTGTTCAACGGCATCAGCGTGCAGTACGACTCGATAGCCGCGCGCCCGGTCGACAGCTGGATCTACGACCGCGTCGAAGCCATCGGCGGTCCCTCAAGCTTTCTGTTTGGCGCGGGCGCCGTGGGCGGCTCGATCAACTACATCACCAAACTGGCCAGCCGCGACGAGAACTTCAACGAAGGCCGCATCAAGTACGGTTCCTACGACAGCAGCGAGACCTCGTTCGGCTTCAACCATGCCCTCAACGAAGGTGACGGCATCCGCAACTATGCACGCCTGGATTTCAGCCACACCCACAGCAACGGCTACGTTGACCGCGAACAGCGTGATGCCTGGAGTGTGGCCTTCTCGCTGCTGACCGACATCAACGACCAGCTGTCCCACACCCTGGCCCTGGAGTACCAGAACGAGAGCGTCGACAGCCCGTATTGGGGCAGCCCGGTGCTCAACCCGCTGGGCGGTGAAATGAAGGTCGACGAGAGCCGGCGCTTTGAGAACTACAACGTCGAAGACGGTCGCTATGAGCAGCGGGTACGTTGGCTGCGCTCGATCACCGAGTACCGCTTCAACGACGACACTTCTTTGCGCAACACCCTCTACCACTACAACACCGAACGTAACTTCCGCAACCTCGAGACTTACGCCTACAACGCTGACAACAGCAAGGTGAACCGCTCCAACGCGCTGTTGCAGCGTCACGACCAGGAGCTCAACGGCAACCGCCTTGAGCTGCTGCACCAGGGCCAGTTGTTCGGCCTGAACAGCCAGTGGTCAACAGGCGTGGACTACAGCCACAACGTGCAGATGAACTATCCACGTTCGGTGACCGGGGTGTTCGACAGCGTCGACCCGGCCAACTTCGACCCCGGTCATTTCTACGACCTCAAAGGCATGGTGCCGGGCTACCAGAAGAACCGCCAGAACACCGTCGACACCTGGGCGGCGTTTCTCGAAAACCGCCTGCAACTGACCGATCGCCTGTCGCTGCTGACCGGCCTGCGCCACGACCACATCGACCTGCAGGTGCACAACTACCGCACTGTCGATGCCAACAACCCGCGTGACTTCAAGCGCATCTACGAACCCACCACCGGGCGCGTTGGCCTGGTCTATGAACTGACGCCCGCCGCCAACGTCTACGTGCAATACAGCACCGCTGCCGACCCGCCCGCCGGTATCCTCACCACCGCAAGCTTCGCCCAGGTACGCGACTTTGACCTGAGCACCGGCAAGCAGATCGAAGTGGGCAGCAAGTTCAGCTTCCTCGACGGCCGCGGTGCCGCCACGGTTGCCGCCTACCACATCGAACGCAAGAACCTGGCCACCGCCGACCCGGCCAACCCCGGCGTCACCCAGCCGGTGGGCAAGCAATCGTCGCGCGGCATCGAACTGGCAGCGTCGCTGCGCGTCACCCCGCAACTGCTGGCCGAAGGCAACTTCGCCTACGTCGATGCCCAGTACGACGAGTTCAACGAAAACGTCAGCGGCACCAGCGTCTCGCGCAAGGGCAACACACCGACCAACATCCCCGCGCGGGTCGCCAACCTGTGGCTGACCTACGACATCGACCCCAGCTGGCAGGTGGGTGCCGATAGCCGCTATGTGTCGTCGGTGTACGCCGATGCAGCCAACACCCGCCATGCACCGGCCTACACCGTTTTCGGCGCCTTCGCCGGTTACAAGGTCGATGAAGACACGCGCATCACCGCCCGGGTACGCAACCTGACCGACGAGGTGTACGCGCGCTGGACCTCATCAAGCATGCTCTACCTCGGCGCGCCACGAACCCTGGAACTGGCCGTGCAGACGCGCTTCTAGGACGCCGACGATGAAACGTTACCTGTACCTCTGGCACCGCTGGTTGGGCATCGGCCTGTGCCTGTTCATGGCCCTGTGGTTTTTCTCGGGTGTGGTCATGCTCTACGTTGGCTACCCCAAGCTGACACCGCGGGAGCACTTGGCCCATCTACCGGTGCTGAGCCTGCAGGACTGCTGCGTCGACCTGGCCGCTGCCATCGACGCCGCCGACCCGCAGCGGGCCCCGGCGAGCATTCGCCTGAGTACGGTGGGCGGCGAGCCGCGCTACCTGTTCAGCTATCCGGGCCGCAGCAATGTCGCAGTTGATGCCCGCACCGGGTTGCGCGAGGGCTTCAGCGCCCGCGAGCAGGCCCTGGCCGCGGCCCGTCAGTACGATCCCCTGGCACCATTGAGCTATCAGGGGGCGGTGCAGGAGGACCTCTGGAGCCACTCCCGCGCCCTGGATGCCGACCGTCCCTTGCAACGGGTACAGCTTGCCGATGCCGACGGCACCCTGTTGTACATCTCCGGGCAAACCGGCGAAGTGGTCCGCGATGCCAGCGCGCTGGAACGTGGCTGGAACCTGGTCGGCGCCTGGCTGCACTGGCTGTACCCGCTGCGTGGCGTCGGACTGGATGGCTGGTGGAGCAATCTGGTGATCTACCTGTCGCTGACGGCCACTGCCATGGCCGTACTGGGGGCCGTGATCGGTGTATTGCGCTGGCGAATCCGCAGCCCCTACCGCAGCGGCTCGCGTTCACCCTATCGAGGCTTTGCCCGCTGGCACCACATCGGCGGCTTGCTGTTCGGAGTGTTGGCGATCACCTGGATCTTCAGTGGTTTGATGTCGATGAACCCTTGGCGGATCTTCAGTAGCGCAACGCCACTGGACACCTCGGCTTATCAGGGTGGACCGCTGCAGGCCCCGGCCTTTCCGGTTTCCGCAGCCCGGGCGCTTTCGCGCTTTGCTGAGGAAGGTCTGGATGCCCGGGAGTTGGAGTGGCGCCTGATCGGTGGTGAGGGTTATGTGATCGGTCATGACGGCGCGGGTCGAACCCGTGTGTTATCGATGAGCGACGGACAAGTGCACAACCGCCTGCTGAAGGAAGTGCTGGAGCGTGCTGCACAGGCGATTGTGCCGCAAGGAAACCTGCGCAGCGAACAGCTGGAATCCTACGACTTCTACTACTACGCCCGTGCTGAGCAGAGCATGCTCGGCCATCTGGACAAGCGCCTGCCCGTATTGCGTGTGCGCTTCGATGACCCGCAACAGACCTGGCTGCACCTGGACCTCTACACCGGTGAAGTCCTGAGCGCACTGGACCAACCAAAACGGGCCTCGCGCTGGTTGTTTGCCTTGTTGCATAGCTGGGACTGGTTGCCTTTGCTGCAGCGGCGGCCGTTGTGGGATATCTGGATGATCGCTTTCAGCGTAGGAGGACTGATTCTCAGCGTCAGTGGTGTGGTGTTGGGATGGCGGCGGATACGCAAATAGTTCGGGACCAGCGTAGCGCCCACAGAGAAGCGCGAGAGATGCCAGCCTCTGTAGGAGCGGATTTACCGGGACGCCGGACCGGTGAATCCGCTCCTACAGGCGGAACACCAGCGCTTTGAGACCGCCCGCCGGATCGTTATCGGGAAACTCCGGTGGGTTGGCCAAACGCTCGACGAACACCAGATCCGGCGCCTCTTCGGCCATCCCCTCAATCAAAAACTCAGGCCCGATAGCCGGATCATTCACACAAGCCAACACCGTCCCGCCATCAGTCAACAACTCCGGCAAGCGCCGCAAAATCTTGCGGTAATCCTGAGTCAGCACAAAGCTGCCTTTTTGAAAGGTCGGCGGATCAATGATGATCAGATCATAAGGCCCGGACTTACGCACCTTGCCCCACGATTTGAACAGTTCATGCCCGAGGAAACTCACCCGCCCCAGCTCGTGACCATTGAGCCGATGATTATCGCGCCCGCGGCTCAATGCCGAACGCGCCATGTCCAGATTGACCACCTGCTCGGCGCCACCGGCAATCGCCGCCACCGAGAAACCACAGGTATAGGCAAACAGATTGAGCACGCGCTTGCCCGCCGCCTGCTCACGCACCCAACGCCGCCCGTAGCGCATATCGAGGAACAACCCGGTGTTCTGCTTCAAGCCAAGATCAAGCTGATAACGCAGGCCGTCTTCATCAATCAGCCAGTGCTCACTCGGCGAGCCGAGCAGCCACTGTCCAGGGCTGTCGGGCAGATAGCGATGCTGGATCAGCATGGCCTGCCCACTCCAGCAAGGCGCCTCGGCCAGCGCCAACAGCATTTTCTCCAACTCCGGCAGTTGGCCGGCCGGTGGTTCGCGAAACAGCGACACCAACAACACGCCTTGCAACCAGTCCACGGTGATCTGCTCAAGTCCCGGCCAGCAGCGCCCGCGACCATGGAACAGCCGACGGGTTTCGCTCGGCGCCGGGTCAAGGGCCGCAAGCAGGTGGTGTTGAAGGGTGTCGATCACAGAAGTCATGGGCAGATTCAATACGGGAAAGCCGCCTATTCTACCCTGACCAGGCTCCCTCGGCAGCGCAACCGCTACGCCAGCCGAAAGCGCCGGGAGCATCTACACTGCCAATCCCACCCTCATTTGCTGGACAACCACCATGAGCGAAAAACCTAGCATTGTTCTGGTCCACGGCTTCTGGGGCGGCGCCGCCCACTGGAGCAAAGTCATCCTCGAGTTGTCACGCCTGGGTTACCGTGACCTGCACGCCGTGGAGATGCCTCTGACGTCGTTGGCCGATGACGCCGAGCGCACGCGCAAGATGGTTGCCTCCATTCCCGGCAAGGTGCTGCTGGTCGGTCACTCCTACGGTGGTGCGGTGATTACCCAGATGGGCAATTTGCCCAATGTCACCGGCCTGGTCTACATCGCCGCCTTCGCCCCTGACGAGGGTGAAAGCCCGGGCGGTATTACCGCACAGAATGTGCCCGAGGCCGCCGCCAACTTGCAGCCGGATGCGGACGGCTATCTGTGGATCAAACCGGACAAACTGCATGAGAGCTTCTGCCAGGACCTGAGCAAGGACGAAGGGCTGGTCATGAGCGTGACCCAGAAAGCGCCGCTGGCCAGCACCTTCGGCGACACCATCAGCAACCCGGCGTGGAAGCACAAACCCACCTGGTATCAGCTCTCCACCCATGACCGGATGATCGCCCCGGCCAATCAGGAAATGATGTCCAGACGCATGAATCCGAAAGAGGTGTTACGCCTGGACGCCAGCCATGCCTCGCTGGCCTCCAGGGCTGCCGAGGTAGCAGCCCTGATCGACCGCGCGGCGCTCAGTCCGGCTTGACCTCGGCAGCCTTGACCAGCGGCTTGAACCACCAGCCTTGCTGCATACCGGCGGCGGCCAGCAGGATCGTCGCCACACCCAGCCACTGCAGCGGTTCCAGACGGTGGTCGAAGGCAAACCAGTCAACGAAGATCGCCGCGATCGGGTAAATGAACGACAACGCCCCGGTCAACGCGGTCGGCAGCTTCTGGATCGCACCGTACAGCAGCACATACATCACCCCGGTGTGAACAATCCCCAGCGTAACCAGCGAGGCCAGCGCACCTGCCTCGCTGGGCAGTCCGGAGGTATTGGCCCAGGGCGCCAGCAGCAACACGCCGGTGCACACCTGGATCAGCGCAATCAGGTGCGGGGGCGTACCGCTCAGGCGCTTGATGATCAACGCCGCCACTGCATAGAGGAACGCCGCGCCCAGGGCCAGACCGATCCCCAAGAGGTAGTCACTGCCGCTGCCGCCCTGGCTGCCGTGGGCGCTGACAATTGCCAACATGCCGATAAACGACAGGGCCAGCCAGAACAACTTCTGCACGGTGATTTTCTCGCCGAGAAACACCGCCGCCAGCCCGACCAGCATGAACGGCTGGACGTTGTAAACCGCGGTACCGATGGCAATCGAAGCGCGCGAATAGGACGCGAACAACAACACCCAGTTACCGACGATTGCCACGCCGCTGAGCACCGCCAGGGCGAAGGTCATCAGGGTCAGTATCCCGGGTTTGAGAAAGCCCATGGCCAGGCAGATCAGCAGCAAGGTCGCTGCGCCGAACACACAGCGCCAGAACACCACATCCAGCACCGGCTGCCCGGACACCAGCACGAACCAGCCAATAGTCCCGGATATCAGCATCGCGGCGACCATTTCCAGCGAACCACGGCGTATTGAACTGTCCATCACTCACCTCCTGAACGATGGCTAAATTATGCGAGCCAGGCACGCGCCGCTCCAGTGGATTAAACAGGCTAAACTGCAGAGACACCTTTACTATCAAGGCAAATTTCGCAATCTGCCTAACGAGGCCGTAATGACCGACGATATCGACCAGTTGTTGATAAAGGCGCTGATGGAAGACTCACGCCGCTCGCTCAAAGCCCTGGCACAACTCAGCGGCCTGTCCTCGCCAAGCGTCAGCGAACGCCTGCGCCGCCTCGAAGAACGGGGTGTACTGAAAGGCTATACGGTCGAGATTGACCCGCGCTGCTTTGGCTATCAGTTGCAGGCTATCGTCCGCGTGCGGCCGTTGCCGGGTCAGCTGCAGGAAGTGGAACGGCAGATCATGGCCATTCCCGAGTTCACCGAGTGCGACAAGGTCACCGGTGATGACTGCTTTATCGCCCGTTTGCATGTGCGCTCGATGGAGCAGCTGGATACGGTGCTGGACAAGCTCAACAGCCATGCCGAGACCAACACCGCAATCGTGAAGAAAACGCCGGTCAAGCGACGATTACCCCCTATGGCATGATTCCCCCCGGTGGGAGCGGGCTTGTCCCGCGATGCGATTTGTCTGACACACCGCAATCGCGGGG
>NZ_JBMOWO010000091.1:0-43825 GCF_049310525.1 Pseudomonas sp. GZD-222 | reverse complement strand
CTTGGCTCAGCAATCTCAAATGACTAATTCGAAGTCTTTCGACTTCTCGTGCAGTCACTTGTGATGCTGATAATCTTTCTGACTATCAGTCTGAGCCACAAGCACCCACACGAATTGCTTGATTCGATTGTTAAAGAGCGGTGGTTGAAGTCTTTCGCCTCAACCGAGGCGCGCATTCTACGCTTTCCTCAGAGTCTGTCAAGCGTTTATTTTGAAGTTTTTCAGAATTTCTCTTTCAACTTCAACCGCTTAACTCGCTGCGATCTCTCGTCAGCGGGAGGCGAATTCTACAGCGTTTCAATCCGCTGTCAACCACCTTTTTCACCGCTGCCGATCTTTCGATCGAAGCCCCTCCGACACTACCTGGAACATCTAACTCGTTGAATCACAAAGAGTTTTCCGTTCCGACTGCGCCGGAAGTGGGGCGAATTATAGAGAGATCTACAGGGGCGTCAAGGCCTTATTTCAATAAAACTGTCATAAAGGTCAAAAACCCCTAAAACAAAAGGGGAGGCCTATCGGCCTCCCCTTCTCTACCCAGCCTTACAGGCTAGGGAAAGCGAACTGCGACGCCTCGTGGCTGGCACGTTGCGGCCAACGCTGAGTGATCGCCTTGCGACGGGTGTAGAAACGCACACCGTCCGGACCGTAAGCATGCAGGTCACCAAACAGCGAACGTTTCCAGCCACCGAAGCTGTGGTAGGCCACTGGCACCGGCAGCGGCACGTTGACGCCGACCATGCCCACTTCGATCTCGTCGCAGAACAACCGCGCCGCTTCGCCGTCACGGGTAAAGATGCAGGTACCGTTACCGTATTCGTGCTCGTTGATCAGGCGCATGGCTTCTTCCAGGCTGTCCACGCGAACCACGCAGAGCACCGGGCCGAAGATCTCTTCTTTATAGATACGCATGTCCGTGGTCACACGGTCGAACAGCGTGCCACCGACAAAGTAGCCATCTTCATTACCGGCAACGCGGTAGCCACGACCGTCCACCACCAGTTGTGCACCGGCAGCAACGCCGTCGTCGATGTAACCGACCACTTTGTCACGGGCAGCGGCGGTAACCAGCGGGCCCATGTCCAGGCCACAAGAGGTACCGGCACCGATCTTCAGCGCCTTGATTTGCGGTTCCAGCTTGGCGATCAGTGCATCGGCGACCTGGTCGCCGACACAGACAGCTACGGAGATGGCCATGCAACGCTCGCCACAAGAACCATACGCTGCGCCCATCAGTGCGCTCACGGCGTTGTCCAGGTCCGCGTCTGGCATCAGCACAGCGTGGTTCTTCGCGCCACCCAGTGCCTGAACGCGCTTTCCGCGCTTGGTGCCTTCGGAATAGATGTATTCGGCAATTGGCGTCGAACCGACAAAACTCAGCGCCTTGACCTCTGGCGCTTCGATCAACGCATCCACCGCTTCTTTATCACCGTGCACCACGTTCAGGACGCCTTTAGGCAGGCCGGCTTCGTGCAGCAATTGGGCAATCAGCAGCGTCGAGCTCGGATCACGCTCAGAAGGCTTGAGAATGAAACAGTTGCCACAGGCGATGGCCAGCGGGTACATCCACAGCGGAACCATGGCCGGGAAGTTGAACGGCGTGATGCCGGCCACAACGCCCAGCGGCTGGAAATCGGACCAGGCATCAATGTTCGGGCCGACGTTACGGCTGTACTCGCCCTTGAGCACTTCTGGCGCAGCACAGGCGAACTCGACGTTCTCGATACCGCGCTTCAATTCACCGGCAGCGTCTTCAACGGTCTTGCCGTGCTCTTCGCTGATCAGTTGCGAGATGCGCGCTTCGTTCTGTTCCAGCAGTTGCTTGAAACGGAACATCACCTGGGCGCGCTTGGCTGGCGGGGTGTTGCGCCATGCCGGGAACGCAGCCTTGGCCGAGTCAATGGCCTGTTGCACGGTTTGCTTGCTGGCCAGGGCGACCTTGTGGATAGCCTGGCCAGTCGACGGGTTGAAAACATCAGCGGTGCGCTCGTTGCCAGCAACCAACTCGCCATTGATCAAATGTTGAACAGTGCTCATGCAAAACTCCAGAAAGGGGGCATATCTGGACGCGAGCTCGCTCGCGTCCTCTTCTTATATATAGGTATGAGAATCAGCTGACCTGGTTGATGGCCTCGCCGACCGCGTCGAACAGACGATCCAGTTCCTGCGGCTGGCTGTTGAAGGTCGGGCCAAACTGCAGCGTGTCACCACCGAAGCGCACGTAGAAGCCGGCTTGCCATAGCTTCATGGCAATCTCATAAGGACGCACGATGGCATCACCGTCACGGGCGGCAATCTGGATTGCGCCGGCCAGACCGTAGTTACGGATGTCGATGATGTTCTTCGCACCCTTGACGCCGTGCAGCACCTTCTCGAAGTGCGGCGACAGCTCAGCGGCAGACTGCACCAGGTTTTCTTTCTCGAGCAGATCCAGCGCCGCGAGACCGGCCGCGCAAGCAACCGGGTGCGCCGAGTAGGTGTAGCCGTGGGGGAATTCCACAGCGTATTCCGGGGTCGGCTGGTTCATGAAGGTTTGATAGATCTCGCTGCTGGCAATCACCGCGCCCATCGGAATCGCGCCGTTGGTGACTTGCTTGGCGATGCACATCAGGTCCGGAGTAACGCCAAAGGCTTCAGCACCGGTCATTGCCCCCATACGACCAAAGCCAGTGATGACTTCGTCGAAGATCAGCAGGATGTTGTGCTGGTCGCAGATTTCGCGCAGGCGTTTCAGGTAGCCCTTAGGTGGAGGCAGAACACCGGCGGAACCGGCCAGCGGCTCGACGATCAGCGCGGCGATGTTCGAGGCGTCATGCAGCTCGATCAGCTTGAGCATTTCATCGGCCAGGGCGATACCGCCCTCTTCCGGCATGCCCTTGGTAAAGGCGTTGCTGGCCAGTAGGGTGTGCGGAATATGGTCAACGTCGAGCAACTGGCCGAACATTTTACGGTTGCCGTTGACGCCGCCCAGGCTGGTGCCGGCGATGTTCACCCCGTGGTAACCGCGGGCACGGCCAATCATTTTGGTCTTGGTGGCCTGACCTTTGAGGCGCCAGTAGGCACGCACCATCTTCACCGCAGTGTCGGCGCACTCGGAACCAGAGTTGGTGTAGAAGACGTGATTGAGATTGCCCGGCGTCAGATCAGTGATCTTCTCGGCCAGCTGGAACGACAGCGGGTGACCGAACTGGAAGGCTGGCGAGTAATCGAGCACGCCCAACTGACGAGATACGGCTTCCTGAATCTGCTTGCGGGTGTGACCGGCACCGCAGGTCCACAGGCCCGACAGCGCGTCATAGATCTTGCGACCTTTGTCGTCGGTCAGGTAGCTGCCTTCGGCGGCAACGATCAGCCGTGGATCGCGCTGAAAATTGCGGTTGGCGGTGTAGGGCATCCAGTGGGCATCCAGCTTGAGCTGGCTGGCCAGACCGACAGGAGCGTTTTCAGGCAGATTCATCGGGCAAGTCCTCGCAAGGCAATTGGGCAGCGACAAGTGTTGTTGCGACTAAGTTGTCATGACGATAAAGTCTGGAAAACCCAACTTTTCTAATCTTCAGGTAGACGACTACTAAACTATGAGCCGCCGCCCCGATCCCCTCGCTCAAGTCAGCGACTTTGACATTCGTCTCCTGAAGATCTACCGCAGCGTGGTGGAGTGCGGCGGCTTTTCTGCCGCAGAGAACGTGCTGGGAATCGGTCGCTCGGCGATCAGCCAGCAGATGAGCGATCTGGAGCAGCGCCTGGGATTGCGCCTGTGCCAGCGCGGGCGTGCCGGCTTCTCGCTGACCGAGGAAGGTCGCGAGGTGTATCAGTCAGCCTTGCAGTTGCTCAGTGCCCTGGAAACCTTTCGCACCGAGGTCAACGGCCTGCACCAGCACCTGCGTGGTGAGCTGAACATCGGCCTGACCGACAACCTGGTGACTTTGCCGCACATGCGTATCACCCACGCCTTGGCCCAGCTCAAGGACCGCGGCCCGGATGTGCGCATCCAGATTCGCATGATCGCCCCCAGCCAGGTTGAACAAGGTGTGCTCGATGGCAGCCTGCATGTCGGTGTAGTGCCGCAAACCAGTCCACTCTCGGGCCTGGAGTATCAGCCGCTGTACAGCGAGCGTTCGTTGCTCTATTGCGCAGTGGGCCATCCGCTGTTCTATGCCGACGACCGCCAGCTGGACGACGAACGCCTGAATGCTCAGGATGCCATCGCCCCGACCTTCCGCCTGCCTGCCGATGTCCAGGCGCACTACCAGGCACTCAACTGCACGGCCAGCGCCTCGGACCGCGAAGGCATGGCCTTTCTGATCCTTACCGGACGCTATATCGGCTACCTGCCGGATCACTACGCCAGTTTCTGGGTACAACAAGGCAGGCTGCGCGCTCTCAAGCCGACACAGTGCTTCTATGACCTGAGCCTGTGCTGGGTAACCCGCAAGGGACGGCGCCCGCATCTGGTCCTGGAAAGCTTTCTGGAAAGTCTGGCGGCGACGCGCTGAAGGCTGATGCTGTGGTAGGTTAACCGATCAAAAACGATACCCATTGCCTTGTCTGGAACCGTCCATGTCCCTCGAAGTCCCTGCGCATCGTGTCACCGCCCCGGGCAAGCCCGCCGGCCGCATTCGTCAGAAGAATGAGCAAGCCATCATCCAGGCTGCCGAAGACGAGTTCGCCCGTCATGGCTTCAAGGGCACCAGCATGAACACCATCGCCCTCAAGGCCGGACTGCCTAAAGCGAACCTGCATTACTACTTCACCAACAAGCTCAGCCTTTATGTGGCGGTGCTGAGCAACATCATCGAGCTGTGGGACAGCACCTTCAATGCCCTCAACGTCGAAGATGACCCGGCACAAGCGCTGAGCACCTACATCCGCACCAAAATGGAGTTCTCCCGGCGCAACCCCCAGGCTTCGCGGATTTTCGCCATGGAGATCATCAGTGGCGGCAAGTGCCTGAGCGACTATTTCAGCCAGGATTACCGCGACTGGTTCAAGGGCCGTGCCGCCGTGTTCCAGGCCTGGATCGACGCCGGCAAGATGGACCCGGTCGACCCTGTGCACCTGATTTTCCTGCTCTGGGGCAGCACCCAGCACTATGCCGACTTTGCCACCCAGATCTGCCAAGTGACCGGCCGCAGCCGCCTGACCAAGCAAGACATTGAAGATGCCAGCAACAATCTTATCCACATCATTCTTAAAGGCTGTGGCCTGAAACTTCCCGACTGAATCTGCGTTTATGCCTTTTACCCTGCTCGACACCTGTGAATTTCGCGAAGAGATTCGCAAGAGCCGCTTCATTACCCTGGCAGCGCCGATCAACAGCGCTGCCGAGGCCATGGGCTTCATTGAACAACACAGCGACCCGGCTGCCACTCACAACTGCTGGGCCTGGAAGCTCGGTGCGCAGTATCGCAGCAGCGACGACGGCGAACCCGGCGGCACCGCCGGACGCCCGATCCTGGCGGCTATCGAAGCCCAGGACTGTGATCAGGTCGTGGTGCTGGTAATCCGCTGGTACGGCGGTATCCAGTTGGGCACGGGAGGGCTGGCCCGCGCTTATGGCGGCGGTGCCAACAAATGCCTGCAGCAGGCAGAAAAGAGGCTGCTGGTCAGCCGCAGCGAAGTCAGTTGCAGTTGCAGCTTCAGCGAGCTGGCCCTGCTCAAGCTGCGCGTGGCCGAGGCAGATGGCCTGGTACTGGAGGAGCACTTCACGGCCAACGGCGTCGACTTGTTGCTGGCGTTGGGTGAAGAACAGATCGAAGCACTGCAGCGTCAGTTGGCAGACCTGAGCCGCGGCCGGATCCTGCTGGAGCGACGCTGATCACTTGCCCACATTCACTGTGGGCCTGGCTGTGGATAAGCTCTGGGCATTCGCCTGAGCCCCTTTATTTACGTGGCTTACAGGCAAACGATCATATTTTGATCAAGATTTGATGACAGCGTTTCAACTGCCGAAAAATCAGTCAGTTATCCCCATTTATTACCCCCCGGAGGAAGCCTGCAGGCGCTTATATCCACATCCCGTGCTTGCGCACAGATACTGTGGAGCAATCTGTGGATAAGCCGTGTAACCCTTCACCAATAGCCTGCTCGGCCACGCTTTGACTAGACTGATCATTCTTTGATCAACGACTCATCCATTAAAAGGAGTTCCTTCATGCCCTCGAACAAGACCGCACTGATCATCGGTGCCTCACGTGGCCTCGGATTGGGTCTGGTGCAGCGCCTGCGGGAAGACGGCTGGGATGTCGTCGCAACCGTCCGTGACCCGGCCAAGGCGCCGGCATTGACGGCTATGGCTGGCGTTCAGGTGCAAACCCTGGAAATGAACAGCACCGAGCAACTCGATGCGCTGCAAGCGCAACTCAAAGGCCAGGTTTTCGACCTGCTGTTCGTCAACGCCGGGGTCATGGGCCCAGGCGACCAGAACGCCGAGCGCGCACAGCTGAGCGATGTCGGTGATCTGTTCATGACCAATGCGGTATCGCCGATCCGCGTCGCCCAGCGCTTTGCCCCACAATTGCGCGACGATGGAGTGCTGGCATTCATGAGTTCGATCCTGGGTAGCATCGCCATCCCCGACGGCAGTGAGATCTGCCTGTACAAGGCCAGCAAGGCGGCACTGAACTCGATGATCAACAGTTTCGTCACCTTGCAGCAGCCACAGCAGACTGTGCTGGCCATGCATCCGGGTTGGGTCAAAACCGACATGGGTGGCGAGAATGCAGAGATCGACGTGCTCACCAGTACCCGCGGCATGCTCGAACAGGTCAAAGCCAACGCCGGCAAAGGTGGCCTGCACTTCATCAACTACAAGGGCGACAGCCTGATCTGGTGAGTGCCGGCTGATACTTCAAAGGCCGAGAAACGCCAGCATGATAAAGGTGGCGAACAATACGAAGTGGGTCATGCCCTCGATCGCGTTGGTTTCGCCATCATTGAGGTTGATCGCGCTGACAATCAGGGTGATGGCGATCATGACCGTCTGCACCGGGGTCATGGCCATCTGAAAAGGCTGGCCGGTATACAGCGCCATCGCCTCCATCAGTGGCACGGTCAGTATCACCGTGGACAGCGACGCACCCAGAGCGATATTGACCACCGACTGCATACGATTGGCCAGCGCTGCGCGCAGTGCGGTAAGGATTTCCGGCGCTGCAGAAATCGTCGCCACCACGATGGCCATCAACACGGGCGGCGCGCCACTGCCCTGCAGACCAAATTCCAGCGGGTGCGACATCGCCTCCGCCAGCACACCGATAATCAGCACCCCGACGATCAGGATGACAATCGAGCGCACCTTGTTCACCGGAATTGGCAATGGGTTTCGGCGTTTTTTCTGCGGATAGCTGTAGCTGAAAAAATAGCTGTGGGGGCCGACCTGCATGCGCAGGAACAAGGTGTAGAGCAGCACCATCGCACCAATGGTGAACGCCGAATAAAGCTTCCAGTGTTCCCGCGCAATGAACTCGGGAACCACCATCGAAACGCCCATGGCGGTCATGATCATCACGCTGTATGTGCGTGCCGAATCATCGTTGTACGGCTGCTCGCCATGCTTGAGCCCCCCCATTAGCGCAGCCAGACCAAGGATCCCGTTGATATCGAGCATCACCGCCGAATAGATGGTGTCACGTACCAAGGTGGGCGAAGACTGGTTGCTCATCATGATCGCCAGCACCAGCACCTCGACCATCACCGCAGATAGCGTCAGGATCATGGTGCCGTAAGGATCGCCGACCTTCTCCGCCAGTTGTTCAGCATGTTGGGCGACACGCATCGACGCGCAGATGATCGCCACCACCAGCACCAGCCCCGCCACCAACGCGAACGTGTGCCCATGCCCGAGCAGCTGATCCTGAAGTGGCCAGGCGCAAGCCGCCAGCAGCATGGCCAACAATAAAGGCTTTTCCTGGTTAATCAGGGCAAACATCGGCGGCGTTGTTCCGGTGATGAAGGTCGAAGTGACTGTAGTCGCTTTGCAAGGATTCCGGCACCTTCCACCCGGTCAGCTTTCTCGGCCAGCAACGGGCAACCCCTGTAGAATGCTGGCAACCGCACCTGATGAGAAACAGACTTTATGTACGACTGGCTTAACGCGCTGCCCAAGGCAGAATTGCACCTGCACCTGGA
This sequence comes from Pseudomonas sp. GZD-222, assembly GCF_049310525.1. NCBI lineage: Bacteria > Pseudomonadati > Pseudomonadota > Gammaproteobacteria > Pseudomonadales > Pseudomonadaceae > Pseudomonas > Pseudomonas sp. GZD-222. The sequence goes on along the minus strand of NZ_JBMOWO010000091.1, from coordinate 35,698 downwards.
AGGATCGCTGGAGCCCGAGCTGCTGTTCGCCTTGGCCGAACGCAACAAAATCGCCCTGCCCTGGAACGACGTCGAGGCTCTGCGCGCGGCCTACGCGTTCAATAACCTGCAGGAATTTCTCGACCTCTACTACCAGGGCGCCGACGTGCTGCGCACCGAGCAGGACTTCTACGACCTGACCTGGGCTTACCTGTTGCGCTGCAAGGCGCAGAACGTGATCCATACCGAGCCGTTCTTCGACCCGCAAACACATACCGATCGCGGTATTCCCTTTGAAGTGGTGCTCAACGGTATTAGCGCAGCCCTCAAGGATGGTCAGCAGCAACTGGGCATCAGCAGTGGCTTGATCCTGAGCTTCCTGCGTCATTTGAGCGAAGATCAAGCGCAGAAAACTCTCGACCAGGCCTTGCCGTTTCGCGATGCCTTCATCGCCGTGGGCCTGGACAGCTCGGAAATGGGTCACCCACCGAGCAAGTTCCAGCGCGTGTTCGACCGCGCCCGCGGCGAGGGCTTCCTGACCGTTGCCCACGCGGGTGAAGAAGGTCCTCCCGAATACATCTGGGAAGCTATCGACCTGCTCAAGATCCAGCGGATTGACCATGGCGTGCGCGCCATCGAAGACGAGCGGTTGATGCAACGGATTATCGATGAGCAGATCCCACTGACCGTTTGCCCACTGTCCAACACCAAATTGTGCGTGTTTGACCATATGAGCCAGCACAACATTCTCGACATGCTCGAGCGCGGCGTGAAGGTCACGGTGAACTCGGATGATCCGGCCTATTTCGGTGGCTATGTGACCGAAAACTTCCATGCCCTGCATACCCACCTGGGCATGACCCAGGATCAGGCTCGACGCCTGGCGCAGAATAGCCTGGATGCACGCTTGATCAAAGCGTAAACCCGCGGGTCAAGCCCGCTCCTGCAGGAGCGGGCCTCCTTCGGTACTAGCCGACGGACTGCAACGTCAACGGTTGGGCGATCCGGTTGATCTGATGCAAACCTGCCGCGCTGATCTGAAATCTGCGTGAAGTCTCACTTTCACGGATCCAGCCAGACTGCAGGAACAGTTTCAGCAAGCTGCTGCCCAACGCTCCGCCCAGGTGTGGACGATGGTCAGTCCATTCACTGCAGCACCGACAACTGCTGAAGCTCTTGCGTTGCTGCCGAGCCAGGGACTCAATGAAAATGCCGTAACGGGCAAACTGCACCCGCCCCTCCTGGGTCACCTCGATCTGCTGCTCCATCCCCTCCAGCCAACCGGCATCGAACAGGCGCTGATACAGATCGGCAGCCAGGTCCCCTCCCAGGTGATCGCCGCACAGGCGGGCCCGGCGCATAGACAGTGGAATACCAAGATCCTCACGTACCGCCCCTGTTTCTCGGGTGGTGACCTGAACGCTGGCCAGCGCTTCCACGGCAGCGCCAACCTCAGGCCCGGCAAGTCTGAAATAGCGTTTTCTCCCGCGCGGCTCCAGTTTGAGCAAGCCGCTGGCCGAAAGCCTGGCCAGGTGAGCGCAGGCCGAAGAAGGCGTCAGGCCAGCCAGGTCTGCCAGTTCATCAGTGGGCCGAGCCACTCCGTCGATCAATGCCCAAAGCATTGCGCTGCGCTTGGGGTCGGCAAGCAGGCTGGCAATCTGGCTGATACTTGTTACGGGTTTCATATCTCAACTCCCTGCGAGATCACATCTGAAATCGATTGAATAACCATGTCGGCAGCATTTACTGCGAGGTTCCCGATGCCAGAGCGGCTGGAAGTTTCAGTGATGACCCACCGGCAGTCTGCCAGTGCTGTAAACCAGGCAAAGTTAGCGCGGTCGCGATGTTTGCCGGCCGTTGACGTGGAAGTTCCTCTCGCTGGAAACGACTGCTGGAATCATTATAAGCCGCCTCAGGGATACAATTTCCGAGGCTGCAAACCGGCCACAGGGGAAAACAACCCTGCTTGGCCAAACCATGGCCATTACTCGACCGGATAGTTAGAAAGTTAACTTTGGAAACGAACCGCGCAGAACCGCAACCTATGCCCGCTAGTTAAAACTTATAAATAAATACTCATACAAAAATCAGACATTATCCCTACAACTAGCGTAATCAAAAGCCACAAACAATTCGGCAAGTTCTTGAGTACCCAAATACGTTCTACAGGCTTACAACATGCAACTGCTCGAATAACACCTGACAGCGTTCCCTGAGCAGACTACGCAGCAACTGTACCGGTTTACCCAATTGTGCCCGGTGAGTGCACATCAGATTCAGCGGCGCCGGCTCTCCCTCCAGATGCCCCAACAGCACTTTCAAGCGCCCTGCCTGCACATCGAACGCCACATCCAGCCAAGACTTGTAGGCAATGCCAAGACCTGCCAGCGCCCAACGGCGGACCACATCGGCGTCGTCGCAAAAGCGGTCACCACTGACAGTCACCCCTACCTCCGCTGCACCACGGCCAAATCGCCAGTGATCGTGAACGCGGCTGCCCAACTGGTAGAGCAGGCAATTGTGCTGAGCCAGGTCGGCTATCTCCTTCGGCTCGCCATGACGGGCCACATACACGGGTGAAGCGCAAAGCACACGCCGGTTGTCCAGACACAGAGGGAGCGCCACCAGGCTTGAATCCTCCGGCGCGCCATAACGCAGGGCAATGTCTGCCGCCTGACGAAACAGATCGGCATTGCGATCACCCAGCAGCAAGCGCACGGACAGTTTCGGGTGCTCGCGCTGCAGTTCATCAAGCCAGGGCAACAGGACATTGCGACCGAAATCCGAGGGCGCGGACAACTGCAAGACACCACTGACATCATCCTGTCCGCGCGCCAGCAGGCGCCGCCCTTCGTCCAGGCTGGCCAGGGCACTGCGCGCGTGCAACAAAAAAACCTCCCCTTCGGCGGTCAGGCGCAGGTTGCGGGTAGAGCGGGCGAGCAAGCGCGTGCCCAGTTGCTGTTCCAGGCGTTTGAGCGCAGCGCTGGCCACCGCCGGGGAGAGATCGAGCAAGCGTGCAGCAGCAGAAAGGCTGCCTAGCTCCGCTGTGCGAACGAAAAGCTGCAGGTCATCGAATCGCACAGGAGGGCCTCATCATTATCAAAAAAATATTGAAAGTATCTGTCGTTCTAGCGGCTTTTAACATGAAGTGAAAGCGCCAATCATGGCGCCCAACGATTTCCCTGTTGAGGACGCCCCGCATGAAAGCTATCGCCTACTACCATTCCCTGGCCATTACCGACCCAGCCGCGCTGCAAGACATCGAGCTGCCAGCCCCTGAGCCAGGGCCACGGGACCTGCTGGTAGAAGTGCGGGCCATTTCGGTTAACCCGGTGGATACCAAAGTCCGTCAGAACGTTCAGCCTGAGGCAGGTGTCGCCAAGGTACTGGGTTGGGACGTGGCCGGTGTGGTCAAGGCGGTGGGCAGCGAGGTCAGTCTGTTCCAACCCGGTGACAAGGTCTTTTACGCAGGTTCCATCGCCCGGGCCGGGGCCAACAGTGAACTGCATGTAGTCGACGAGCGCATCGTCGGTCATATGCCCAAGACCCTGAGTTTCGCTGAAGCAGCCGCCCTGCCCCTGACAGCAATCACGGCGTGGGAACTGTTGTTCGAACGCCTGCAGATTCCAGAAGGCCAGAACGACCTGGACCAACGCCTGTTGATCGTCGGTGCCGCCGGCGGCGTGGGTTCGATCCTGACCCAACTGGCCAGCAAATTGACCGGACTCACAGTGATCGGTACCGCGTCCCGCCCACACACCCAGGCGTGGGTCAGCGAACTGGGCGCCGACCTGGTGGTCGACCATCGCCAGCCACTGGCCGAAGCGCTCAAGGCGCAAGGCATCGAGCAGGTTACCCATGTGGCCAGCCTGACCCAGACCGACCAGCATCTGCCACAGCTGGTCGAGGCTCTGGCCCCCCAGGGCAAACTGGCGCTGATCGACGACCCCAAGCAACTGGATATCGGCCTGCTCAAGCGCAAGAGCCTGTCGCTGCACTGGGAGTTCATGTACACCCGCTCGTTGTTCGAAACCGATGACATGATCGAGCAACATAACCTGCTCAACCGGGTCGCCGAGCTGATTGATGCGGGCACTCTCAAGACCACCCTGGGCGAGCACTACGGCATCATCAACGCCGCCAATTTGCGTCGTGCTCACGCCCTGCTGGAGAGCGGTGCGGCCAAGGGCAAGATCGTTCTGGAAGGTTTCTGATGCAGCCTGCCCACCCCGGCAAGGGGTGGGCATGACCGTCAGTCTGACAACTGACCCAGGTCATTTCCCTGCAGCGAGGTAGCGCTACAATTCTTCAGCCAACGCTCACCGCAGGTATGCCACGATGATCATTCAAGTCAGTGCATCAGCCCAGAAGCCCGGCTGCCCATGGCAGGTTCGACTGGACCAGCAAGTAGTGAATTTTCGCAGTGAGGCCGAAGCCCGAGCCTTCGTCAACACCTTGCAGACCCGCTTGCAGGCGCCGCATCCACTTAGACGGGTCGGCTGAGCTGTAAGCGATGCGTGACCATCGATGCGCCTACCGCGCCTAGACCACACAGGCAGATGACCAGTGCCATTGGCACTGCACTGCCATCGTGCAACACGCCCACCATTGCCGCAGCGCCCGCAGCGACGCTGAATTGAATGCAGCCCAGCAGCGCCGAAGCGCTCCCGGCCCGTGCGCCTTGACCACTCATGGCGCATGCCGAGGCATTGGGGATGATGCAACCCAGGCTGGCAATACAGATGAACAGCGGAACCAGCAGCGGCCAGAGCTTGGTCGGTTGCAATGCGCTGATCGCCAGTAGCGTCAGCCCTGCGAGCAAATACAGCCATACCGCCCGCCTCAGCAAAAACGCCGGGCCGCGTTTGGCCAACAGCCGCGCATTGACCTGCGCCACCAGAATGAAACCTGCCGCGTTGCTGCCGAACAGCCAGCCATAGTGCTCGGCCGGGACGCCGTAGAGCTTGATGAAGACAAAGGGCGATCCGGCAATGTAGGAAAACATGCCGGCGATAGCGATGCCGCCGGTCAAGGCATGGCCAATGAAGACCCGGTCCTTGAGCAGACGCCCGTACTGACGCAAGGCACCCGACAGTGGCTGACGCGGCTGACTGGCGGGCAGGCTTTCCGGTAACCCCAAGGCAACTGCCAAGGTACACAAGGCACTGAACACAGTCAGCGCGACAAAGATCGATTGCCAGCCATACAGGTTGACCATCACCCCGCCCAGCATCGGTGCCAGGATCGGCGCCAGGCCCATCACCAGCATCAACTGGGAAAACACCTTGGCCGAGGCCACCGCATCGCATTTGTCACTGACGATGGCCCGTGACAAGACCATACCCGCACAGCCTCCCAGCGCCTGGACGAACCGCGCGACGATCAAGGTATCGAGGTTGGGGGCAATGGCACAGGCTATCGATGCCAGGGTAAACAGGCAGACACCGACCAGCAGCGGAATCCGCCGACCAAAGCGGTCGGCTACCGGCCCATAGGCCAGTTGTCCAATGGACAGCCCGAGGAAGTAGGCGGCCAGGGTGGTCTGGATATGTTTTTCATCGGTACCGAAGGCCAGCGCCATCGCTGGGAAGCCTGGCAGGTAAAAATCAATCGCCAGGGGCCCGAACGCACTGAGGGCGCCCAGAATCAGGATGGTTCGCAGGTTCATCGGAAATCCATAGCAGGCTAAGCAAGTCTGCTAGTTTAACCGCCCTGCCGGTGTTGCGCTGCGCGCCGTGACATTTTTATCCACAGCGCGGGCCTGTTCGCCTCAGACCGCTTCGGCCTGATAGCCCTCTTCGCGGATCAATTGAAGAATCTGCGGGGCTTGCAAGGTACTTTGCACCTTCACTTGTTTCTGGCCCAGATCGACTTCAACCACGGCGTTTGCATCTTCAGCCTGAACCGCGCGGGTCACGGCCTTGACGCAATGGCCACAGGTCATTCCTTGAACATTGAACACTTGCATAGGGACTGCCTCCTGTAGGTTTTGACACAGTTTCAAGCTTGCCACCGGGACAAGGTCAAGCGCCTATTCGCACGGCCGGGCTGGAAATCATCGCCCGGGTCGGCCAAGCTGCGAGCCTGACGATTGATGATGCAGGAGTTTCATTTCATGCGCAGGGCAGCTTTCGGCCTTTTCGGCCTGCTGGGTGTTTTCGCCGTGCTTCCCCAGGCCAGTGCCGCAGGACCAAGCGACTACAGCATTCTGACCATCTCCCGCGAACGCCTGGAAGTGGCGACCTCATGCGAGATTGGTGTGTACATCAATGATCAACTGGCCGGACGGCTGTTTCAGGAGCAATCCACCTCATTCAATCTGCCACCGGGAGAAGTCGATGTGCGCCTACGCTACCTGCCAGGGCAGGCGCCAGGCTGCCAGCCGGGCATCGAGAATCAACGCAGCAACCGATTGAAGCTGCAGGCCGGGCAGATCAATAAATACCGGATTGCAACCGATCAGAATGGCCTCACATTGATCAGAGCCGGCCTGGGCTATTGACCTTGCCCTTATGGAAAGGTTGATGCTGGGGGCCTGCCTGAACACTCAACACAGGACGACGCCCAATGAACATCGGCCAAGCCGCCCGGCGCTCAGGATTGAGCGCCAAGATGATTCGCTATTACGAGTCCATTAACCTGCTCAAGCCAGCCCTGCGCAGTGACAGCGGCTACCGCGTGTACCAGCAGGAGGACCTGCACCGCCTGGCCTTCATCAAGCGCTCGCGCGACCTGGGCTTCTCACTGGAGGAAGTCGCACGCCTGCTGACCCTGTGGCAGGACCGCCAGCGCGCCAGTGCCGACGTCAAGGCCCTGGCCAGTCAACATATCGATGACCTCAACCGGCGCATCGAAGAACTGGTAAGCCTGCGCGACACCTTGAGCGAGCTGGTCGCCCATTGCCAGGGCGACGACCGCCCGGACTGCCCGATCCTCAAGGACCTGGCAGCCGGGGCCAGTTGCTGTCACTGACGGCTTACTGCAACCAGGGCGGTGTAGGCTCTTCTTCCTTGCCCGCCCCCCGTTCGGCGTCTTCTCTGATGGCACGCCGACGGGCTTCGTCAAAGCGCGCCGCGTCGATTTCGCGCATGACCCCGTCGATATCGGCGCTGTGCTCGTCCAGCGCAAACTGCCCGGTGAGTTCGCTTTCCGGCAGCAAGTCGCCAGCCTGGTACAGGGCCCACATTTCCTGGGCGTAACGGGTTTCCCTGAGCTCCGGGGCAAAGCGCCCGAAGTAGGCCGCCATATTGCCGACATCGCGCTCAAGCATGCTGAAGGCATGGTTGTTGCCCGCCGCATCCACCGCCTGTGGCAGGTCGATGATCACCGGGCCATCAGGCCCGAGCAGCACGTTGAATTCCGACAAGTCACCATGCACAAGCCCGGTGCAGAGCATCAGCACGATCTGGCGGATCACGAAGGCGTGGTACTCGCGCGCCTGGTCAGGTTCCAGGTACACATCGTTGAGCCGTGGCGCGGCATCGCCATATTCGTCAGCCACCAGTTCCATCAGCAGCACGCCGTCGAGAAAGTCGTAGGGCCGCGGCACGCGCACGCCGGCGTTGGCCAGACGGAACAGGGCCGCCACTTCGGCGTTCTGCCAGGCGTCCTCAGCCTCTTTGCGCCCGTATTTGGAGCCTTTGGCCATGGCCCGGGCCTGGCGGCTGTTGCGCACCTTGCGGCCTTCCTGATACTCGGCGGCCTGACGGAAGCTGCGCTTGTTAGCCTCCTTGTAGACCTTGGCACAGCGCAATTCCTTGCCGCAGCGCACCACGTACACGGCGGCCTCCTTGCCACTCATCAACGGTCGAAGTACCTCATCGACCAGTCCATCTTCAACCAGTGGTTCAATGCGTTTTGGAGTCTTCATCGGCTTTTGTCGGGGGTCCTGTTCTGCCAGACACGAGATTTTTTGTAGGTCACCGGAGCTGCACCGGATTGTCGCTGTAGCAAGACCGCACTGCGTTGTAACGGCAATCCGTCTGAGTTGCCATAGTTTTTGTAAATGTTAGTGGACAATCGTTCACAAAAATCACCAGATTTCTTTACCACGCTACAGTCGCATGCCGCCCGGGGTAAAACCGAACAGGCTCTTGAACGCCGCAATGTAGGCCGACGTGGAGTCATAACCACAGCCCAGCGCGGCTTCGGTGACACTTTGTCCGGCCTCCAGGGCCGTCAGCGATGACAACAGACGCATGCGCTGACGCCAGCCGCGAAAACTCAAGCCGGTTTCACGCTGGAACAGGCGCATCAGGGTTTTCTCCGAGGTATTCAAGCGTTGCGCCCACTGTCCCAGGGTTTGTCCCCGGTCCGGGTGCGCGAGCAATTCGTTGCACAGTTCAAGCAAGCGTGGATGCTTAGGCAAAGGCAGGGAAAAACCGACCTCTGGCAGGGCCTGCAACTGGTCAAGCAAGACTGCCGCCAGGCGCGCTTCGGCGCTGTCACCTTCGGCATAGTCCACCGGCAACAAACAGAACTGCTTGATCAACTCACGCGCCAGTGGCGTCACTTCCAGTACCCGGCACTGCCCCGGTGCCCAGCAGGCTTCTTCGCGACGCACATACAGGCTGCGCATCTCGGCCTGCATTGAGGTCACCACCTCGTGTTCAACCCCCGCCGGAATCCATACGCCCCATTGCGGCGGTGCAAAGTAGCTGCCTTCGGCGGTGTACACACCCAGCACGCCGCTGATCGCATAGGAAAACTGCACCCAGTCATGCTGATGACGCGGTGTCCAGGAACCTGCCCCCAGGCTTTCCGCCCGCGCATAAAGTGCCCGGGGCAGTTGTTCTAGCGCCGGAATCGGGCGGGGAGAAGGTTGTTGTCCGTTAATCGGCATCACTTGGCCTTATGTCGCAAGACGGCATTCATCCGCCGAGCGTAGCCTGTGGGCTCAATGATTACAAAATGATTCGAAGGCCCGCCCATGCAAGCGCTCAAACACTTCAAACGCGTGGTAACCGACTGGTTTCTCTGCGGCATGTTCCTCGCCACCTTCCTGGCCTGGCTGTTCCCCGACTTTGGCCGCAGTGGCGGGGCGATGCACGCTGAGTACGTGATCAATGTCGGCGTGTTCCTGGTGTTCTTTCTGCACGGCATCAACCTGTCCAGCGAGCAGATCGGCCACGGTCTGAAAAACGGACGCCTGCATCTGATGGTTCAGGGTTTCACCTTCGTGGTCTTCCCGCTGCTCTGGTGGCTGGCGGACAAACTGATCGGCAGCCACCTGCCAGCGCTGCTGATGCTGGGGTTTTTCTACCTGTGCGCCCTGCCCTCGACCATCTCCTCTTCGGTGGCCTTGACCGGTAGTGCCGGAGGTAATGTGCCAGCGGCGATTCTCAATGCCAGCCTGTCGAGTGTCCTTGGGATCTTCATCACGCCCTGGCTGGTCAGCCTGGTGGTCGGTACCGGCAGCAATGGCATCGACCTCGGCGCTACCCTGCTCGACCTCTGTGCCCTGCTGCTGTTGCCCCTGGTCCTCGGCCAACTGCTGCGCCCATGGCTGGGCCGTTTCTTTGCCCGCCACAAGCGTTACACCAACATCATGGACAAGTTGGTGATCCTGCTGCTGGTCTACGCGGCCTTCTGCAACTCGATGGTCTCGGGCATGTGGCAGCAACAAGGCAGTTCGGTATTGATCACCGCGCTACTGGGCAGCGCCTTGTTACTGGCGGTCGTTCTCTGGCTGACCACCCGCAGCGCCCGCGCCCTCGGTTTCAGCCCTGCCGATGAAGTCGCAGCGGTGTTCTGCGCCAGCAAGAAATCGCTGGCCGCCGGCGCACCGATGGCGGCGCTGATCTTCGGCGCGCATCCAGGGCTGGGGCTGATCCTGTTGCCGATCATGATCTACCACCCCTTGCAGCTGATCGTCTGCTCGATCATGGCCGAGCACTACGCCAATCGCCCGGCCCCGGTGGCAGCGGCAACGCTGGTCAGCGCTCGATAATCGCCGTCACCCCCTGACCACCGGCGGCGCAGATCGAAATCAGGCCACGGCCTTTGCCTGCCGTGTCCAGTAGCTTGGCCATGTTGGCCAGGATGCGCCCACCGGTGGCGGCAAACGGATGCCCGGCCGCCAGTGAGCTGCCCTTGACGTTGAGCTTGCTGCGATCAATGGCCCCCAGCGGCTCGCTTAATCCCAAGCGGCGCTGGCAGTACTCGGGGTCCTCCCAGGCCTTGAGGGTGCACAGCACCTGAGCGGCGAAGGCTTCGTGAATTTCGTAGTAATCGAAATCCTGCAGGCTCAGGTCATTGCGCGCCAACAAGCGCGGCACCGCGTAGGCCGGTGCCATCAACAATCCTTCCTCGCCGTTGACGAAGTCCACCGCTGCGGTTTCGCCATCAACCAGGTAGGCCAGCACCGGAAGATCGTGCTTCCGCGCCCAGTCCTCGCTGCCCAGCAGCACCACCGAGGCTCCATCGGTCAGCGGCGTGGAGTTGCCAGCGGTCAGGGTGCCCTTGTCGCTGCGTTCGAACGCCGGCTTGAGGCTGGCGAGCTTCTCCAGGGTCAGGTCGGCACGCAGGTTGTTGTCGCGGATCAGCCCCAGGAACGGCGTGAGCAGATCGTCGTGCCAGCCTTCGGCATAGGCGGCTGCCAAGTGCTGATGGCTAAGCAGCGCCAATCGGTCCTGGTCCTCTCGCGGGATCTGCCAGGTCTGCGCCATCAACTCGCAATGCTGCCCCATGGACAGCCCGGTACGCGGCTCGCCATTGCGTGGCAGTTCCGGTTTCAGATGCCCCGGACGCACTTGCAGAAACGCCTTGAGTTTGTCCACCGTCGTCTTGCTGCGGTTGGCCTGCAGCAGAATCCGGCGCAAGCCTTCGTTGACGGCGATGGGCGCATCGGAGGTGGTGTCGACGCCACCGGCAATGCCGCTGTCGATCTGCCCCAAGGCAATCTTGTTGGCTACCAGCAGCGCCGTCTCCAGCCCGGTGCCACATGCCTGCTGCAGGTCGTAGGCCGGTGTCTGCGCCGACAGCCGCGAACCGAGCACGCATTCGCGGGTCAGGTTCATGTCCCGGGAATGCTTGAGCACCGCTCCGGCGGCGACTTCGCCCAGTTGCAGGCCATGCAGCCGATATCGCTCGATCAAGCCTTCGAGGGCGGCCGTGAGCATCGTCTGGTTGCTGGCGGTGGCATAGGCACCATTGGAACGAGCGAAGGGAATTCGATTGCCGCCAATGATCGCGACCCGGCGCAATGAGCGCATGCGTAACGTCCTCTTTTCACCAAACAGTCCGCTACAGCGTAGGTGTTTTTTCAGCGTTCGAACGACCAACCGGCAATCATGGTCCACACTTTGAAGCTAATTTTCAGGGAGAGCCGCACATGAGCGACCGTTATATCGACTTCGCCAACTCGGGCTTCGGCCGCCGTCTGGTCGGTGCCGCCGGTCTGCCCAGTCCTGCTCATCTGGAACGTTGGCAAGCCGGGCGCCTGCGGCCTGTGGAAGGCGCGTTGCTGCTCGGTGGTGGGCCATTGGCAAACAAAGTCGAGGCCTTTGCCCAACGCCTGACCGATGATGTCTACAGCTTTGCCAGTCCCGACCTGAGCGTGAAGGAATGGGTCGCGGGTTTAGGCAGCAAGCTCAAGGCAGTGGTCTTCGACGCCAGCGAGCTGGATGACATCGACCAGCTCAAGCAGCTGCGCGAATTCTTCCAGCCGCTGCTGCGCAGCCTGGAGCCCTGTGCACATATAGTGATCCTTGGCCGCGCACCGGAGCAGCTCGATGATCCGCTGGCCCAGGTAACCCAACGCGCCCTGGAAGGTTTCAGCCGCTCGCTGGCCAAAGAACTGCGCGCTGGCGGCACCCTGCAGTTGCTGTACGTCAGCGATGACGCCGAAGACCAGCTTGAAGGGGCCTTGCGCTTTTTCCTCTCGCCCAAGAGCGCCTTCGTTTCCGGTCAGGTCCTGCGCCTGGAAGCCTGTCCGGCTCAGGTTCAGGACTGGACCCGGCCCTTGGCCGGGCGCAAAGCCCTGGTCACCGGGGCCGCACGCGGCATCGGCGCGGCCATTGCCGAAACCCTGGCCCGTGATGGCGCCGAGGTTGTGTTGCTCGATGTACCTCAGGCCAAGACCGATCTTGAAGCCCTGGCCGCACGCCTGGGCGGACGCAGCCTGCCCCTGGATATCTGCGCAGCCGACGCTGCGGCGCAACTGATCGAAGGGCTGCCGGAAGGCATCGACATCGTCATCCACAACGCCGGCATCACCCGCGACAAGACCCTGGCCAACATGACCCCGGAATACTGGGACTCGGTGCTGGCCGTCAATCTCAAGGCGCCGCAGCTGTTGACCCAGGCCCTGTTCGACAGTGGCACCCTGCACGACAATGCGCGCGTCGTGCTACTGGCATCGATCAGCGGCATCGCCGGTAACCGTGGCCAGTCCAACTACGCCGCCAGCAAAGCCGGAATGATCGGCCTGGCCCAGGCCTGGGCGCCGAAATTGGCTGCGCACGGCAGCACTATCAATGCGGTGGCCCCCGGTTTTATCGAAACCCGCATGACCGCCGCCATCCCCTTCGCCCTGCGCGAAACCGGACGGCGCATGAGTTCCCTGGGTCAGGGCGGCCTGCCTCAGGATGTTGCCGAAGCCATCGCCTGGCTGGTGCAACCTGGCAGTGGCGCGGTCAATGGCCAGGTACTGCGCGTCTGCGGCCAGGCCGTGATGGGGGCCTGAGCATGACTCGACACTGGCACGACCTGAGCAACACCGTAGCCCTTTCCAGCCTTTACCTGCGCGCGGCACGCAAGCGCAAGATCAGCGGCGATACCCTGCCCGACATCGGCTTGCGCGCCTATCTGGAGGTCGATTCGAAGCAGCTTGAGGCGTATCGCAAACTCTGTCATTTCAGCGACGATGGACGCCTGCCGCCCACCTTCCCTCACGTAATGGCGTTTGCCTTGCAGCTGCAACTGTTGACCGACAAGGCGTTTCCCTTGCCGCTGCTCGGCCTGGTCCATCTGCACAACAGCATCCGCGTCGTGCGCCCATTGGGTGGCATCAGCCGCCTGCGCTTCTCGGTGCATGTGGATAACCTGCAGCCGCACGAGAAAGGTGCCACCTGCGACATGATCACCGAGGCCGAAGACGGCCTCGGCCTGCTCTGGTCGCAAACCAGCCGCATGCTCTGTCGTGGCCTGAAGCTGAACGGCGAGCCTGCCGCCAACCCGGAACCTGCCAGCGAAGCGCTGGACGAGTTGACCCGCTGGTACGCCGACAGCGATATCGGTCGGCGTTATGCCAAGGTCTGCGGCGACTACAACCCGATCCACCTGAGCGCCGCCAGCGCCAAGCTGTTCGGCTTCCCCACCGCGATTGCCCACGGCATGTGGAGCAAGGCCATGACCCTGGCGGCCTTGCGCGGCCATCTGCCGGCCAGCGGTTACGAGCTCGAGGTGAGTTTTCTCAAGCCCGTGCGCCTGCCCAGTGAAGTGATCCTCAACGCCAGCCCCAGCGCCGACCAGGGCCAACTGCGCCTGGACGGTCATGGCGAGCTGATCCACATGCGCGGCAGCTGGCGACCACTGGACTGAAACGGCCCTCTTGCGTTGTGCAGGCGCGCACCTGAAGCTATGCGGCTTGAGGAGAGCTTTGATGAACCTGCACGAACTGACCCAACGCCTGCACCGCATCCGTGACGACAACGACTGGAGCGGTTATCACAGCCCGAAAAACCTGGCCATGGCCGCCAGTGTTGAAATGGCCGAACTGGTGGAGATTTTCCAGTGGCTGAACGAAGAGCAATCTCGCCAGCTCTCACCTGAGCAATTGCAGCACGCTGGCCAGGAGGTCGCCGATGTAGTGCTGTACCTGTTGCAGTTGTGCAGCGAACTGGGCCTGGACATGGAGCAGGTGGTGCGCGCCAAACTGGCCGACAACGAAAGGCGTTTCGCGCGATGAAAGACCGCCATTTCGATGCCCTGGCCACACGCTTTGCCGAGAAAATCTACGGTGGCGCCAAAGGTGCTATCCGCCTGGCGGTGCTCCAGGCTGATCTGGCCGAAGCCCTGCCGCAGCGCCCCTTGCGCGTGCTGGATATCGGTGCCGGCCTGGGGCACATGGCCCTGTGGCTGGCCGAACGTGGCCACCAAGTGACCCTGGCCGAACCCGCCGCGCCGATGCTCGAAGGCGCCCGCGCGCGGTTTGCCGAAGCCGGCCAGCCGGCGACCTTCATCCAGGCGCCCTGGCAGGACCTGCTCGGACAACTGACCGAACCCTACGATCTGGTGCTCTGCCATGCGGTGCTGGAATGGTTGGCTGAACCGGAAACCATCCTGCCGGTTCTGCACCAGTTGACCCGCAGCGACGGCCTGCTGTCACTGGCGTTCTACAACCGCGATGCACTGGTGTATCGCAACCTGCTCAAGGGCCATTTCCGCAAATTGCGCCGTGATGACATGGCCGGTGAAAAGCAGAGCCTGACCCCGCAGAAACCACTTGATCCGCGCACGCTCAGGGCGCAACTTGAAGGTCTGTGGCAAGTCGAAACAGAGAGCGGTGTACGGGTGTTTCACGACTACATGCCGAGTGAGTTCCAGGCCAAGGCCGAGCTGCTCGACCTGCTGGAAATGGAACTGGCCCACCGACGCCATCCCGCCTTTGCCGGGCTCGGGCGTTACCTGCACTGGATCTGTCGACCACGCTGAAACACGCCGGGAGGGTGACATGTCGTACCGTTTGACCCTGGGTCTGGTGTGCCTGGTCCTGGCAGGCTGCCAGAGCCCCAACCCCTATGTCGCCAGCTCCCGCCCGCTGCCACCGGCCCCGCCGCACGCGGCCAACACCTTCGACGCCAGCGCATATCCTGCGCCCCCCAGGGACTTTGGTCGCTACCGCAGCTGGGCCTGGCAAAACGGCCAGTTACCGCAAGGCGGCGCCCTGGCTGAACCTGCGCAACTGGCCGACGCGGTCAGCAACGCCCTCGACCAACGCGGCCTGCGCCCAGCGCGCAATGGCCAGGCCGGCGATCTGCTGGTCAGCGCCAACGTACAGCTGGAACGCCGCCTGCAGCAGGTGCGCGACGATTACTACCCCTACGGAGCTTATCCCTACGGAGGTTATCCCTATAGTGCTTACCCCTATGGCGGCTACGGCACTTATGGCAGTGCCGGCCGTTACCACAATGGCTATGGGGCTTATGCCAGCGTTCCACTGGTACGCACCTACGAAGTCGAAGTGATGGTGGTCCGTGTCGACCTGTATGACGCCCGCGACGGTCAAGCCGTCTGGAGCGCCAGTGCCGAGACCGCCAGCCAGGGTTCCCAGGGTGAACGCGAGGATGCCCTGCGCGAATCAGTGAAAAAGGCCCTCAACGGCTATCCTCCCAGCTAAAGGCAATTGGAGATCCATCATGTTGTGCCGTCTCGCTTTACTTTCACTCGTGGTTTTGCTGGGTGCTTGCCAGAGCCACAACGTAACTCAGGACTATGACGCCAGCCGCGACTTCGCTGCCTACCGCAGCTGGGTCTGGCAGGAACCGGCGTTGCAGTACCGCCCCGACGATCCGCGGATCAAGAGTGACCTGACCGAACAGCGCATTCGCCAGGCCGTCACCGGCCAGCTTGATCAACGTGGCCTGCGCCCGGCTCAGGGCAGTAGCAACGGCGATCTGAAAGTGCAGACCTACCTCATCGTCGAGAACCGCCAACAGCAGATCACCACCAACTATGGCGGTGCCTGGGGAGGCTACTGGGGTAACTACTGGGGCGGGCCGATGTACAACGAAACCCGCAGCGTCGACTACAAGGTAGCGACCATCCAGGTCGACATGTTCGACGGCAAGGACGGCAAGCTGGTGTGGCGCGGCAGCGCTGAACAAATTATGAACAACTACCCGCCAAGCCCCGAAGAACGTAGCAATGCCATCCAGAAAACCGTGACCAATGCCTTGTCGAACTATCCGCCACACTGAAGGCGTATAGCCATTACGGGAGCTACACTCAAACGCGGGGCAAACCCGCTCCTACACCCTGTGGGAGCAGGCTTGCCCCGCGTTTGACGGCCATGCGCCGGCAAAGGAGTGCTTGTGTCCTCTCGTTTCCCGGCAAAGCAACGTGGTGCCATAGGCCTGATGGCTGCCTTGACCCTGGGCATGGGCCTGCTGTTCATGCTGATGGTGATCGATAGCAGCAGGCTGTATCTGGAACAGCGACGCTTGCAGCGGGTAGCTGACATGGCGGCGCTGGAAGCGGCAGGTCAGGCTGCGGTCTGCTCGGGCGTGGGCCCAAGCGCCGATTCCCTGGCGCGTGCCGCTGCCGTTCGCAACGGCTTTGCGCAAGGTGCCGGACATACCCTTGCAACCACCTGCGGTGCTCTGCAGACCGGAACCAACAGCTTGCGCCGCTTCAATGTCGATGCCGCCCGCAACGAAGCCATCCGGGTGATTGCCACTACTCAGGTCACCACCAGTGTTGCCGCAGGTGTGTGGGCCCTGGTCAACGGCAACCCGATACCTGACACCACGATCCTGAGCGCCAGCGCGATCGCCGCCACCCCCAGGCCGCCCCAGGCCATGTTGCGTATTCGCAGCACACTGGCGACAGTCGATACCCGCCAGTCTGCCCTGCTCAACGCATTGCTCGACCCGCTTGGCGGCCACGTCCAGCTCGACCTCCTGGGCTGGAAAGGCATAGCCGATACCAAGATCAACCTGCTCAGTTACCTGGACCAGTTGGCTATCGGTGTCGGCGTGAACGCGGGCGACTATCAACAGTTGCTGCGCGCGGACGCCACCGCGAGCAAACTGATCGAGGCCGCCGTCAAGGTCTTGCAGAAGGGCGGCGCCACCGTTGAAGTCGTGACCAATCTGGGCAAGGTTGCCGCCGGCGCCAACGACACCCAAAAACTGTACCTGGGCGACATTCTCGACCTGCAAACCGGCACGACAACAGCGGGTCTTGACGCTACCGTACAACTGCTCGATCTGGTGCAAAGCGTGATCCTGCTGTCGACCAAAAACAGCGCGGCAATCGTTGAAATGCCCATCAATGTATTGGGGTTGGTCAACGGCAAGGTGCGCCTGAAGGTCATCGAGCCCCAGCAGATTTCCGCCATCGGCAACCCACTAACCGACACCATCAAGGTGCACACGTCGCAGGTACGGGCACTGGTCTCTCTGGATTTGCCGGTGCTGACAACCATTGCCAACCTGGTCAACAAAGTAACCAGCCTCGCCACGCCCTTGACCAACCTTCTTAACGACCTGCTGAGCCTGAATCTGGCCGGTACCGTGCAGTCCTTGACCTGTCTGCTGGGTAATGAATGCACTTTCAGCGACATAAAATTGCTGCCAGGCATCGTCAGTCTGGATGTGGGTATCCATGTAACAAAAGCCACCAGCGAACTCACTGGTTACACCTGCGCCCCCGAGAAAACCCTCACAGCCCAGACCAAGAGCGCGGCATTGGACTTGGCTGTCGGTCAATTCAAGAATAAAGATGACTTCTTCAACGACGGCATAAGGGCGGTCACGCCATTTCCGCTGATTGATATCGGTACCCAGAAATGCCGGTTCGTCCTCGGTATTCTTGGCTACTGCGATGCACGCAAGGCCTTTGGCGGTGGCGGTATCGGTGTGAAGGTCAGCGCGCCCTTGCTGGGCAGCAATTCCACCGACCCGGCAAGCAACCTGAAGTTCGCGCCGACCGACCATACGCCGCCCGACATCAATCAGCCGCCGGCCTACCTGGGGACCACGGCCAGTAACATCGTCAGCAGCCTGAACACCACCATTGCAGGCATTGAGCTGCATGCCTACAAGCCACTCAATGGCAACATTCTGGGCAGCGTACTGGAGTTGACGGGCACTGTGCTCAACGGTGTCAAAGCGATCCTTGAGCCGCTGATCGAAAACCTGCTCAGTCCCTTGGTCGACCCTTTGATCAATGCCTTGTTGAAGACCTTGGGTATCGACCTGGTGAAGGTCGAGGTAGGCGCCAATATGACCTGCTCCAGCTCCCGCGCTCAGCTGGTACTGTGAGTCGGTAACTCGATGGTGAACCGCGCCCCTTTGGCGCTGTTCTGCACACTCAGGCAGCCGCCCATGGATTCAATGATTCCATAACTGACCGACAGCCCGAGCCCGGTGCCGACGCCCACCGGTTTAGTGGTGAAGAACGGCTCGAAAATGCGTTCGAGCAGACGCGGATCGATTCCGCCACCGTTGTCCTCGACCATCAACCGCACCTGGCGCTCATCCGTTTGCATGCGCAAGGCGATCCAGGGCTGCAACTCGCGATGCTGTTCGCGCTGTGCCAGCAACGCGTCACGGGCATTGACCAGCAGGTTGATCAGTACCTGTTCCAGCTGGTCCTGATGACCACTCACCGCGCGTTGCTGCTGTACGGTATCGACCCGCAGCTCCACGCCTTTGCCGCGCAAACCATCAGCTAGCAATGACAAGGCACCCTCCACCGCCTGCCAGGGATCGAACAGCTGCTGTTCGACAGCCGAGCGGCGTCCGAACACCCGCATATGATCCACCACCCTTGAGGCACGCAGTACCTGGGCGTCGATACGCTTGAGTTTGTCTTGCAGGTAATCAATCTGCACATCGCCGTTTTCCAGGCGTTTGAGCGCGTTGACCACGGCCATGCGCATCACGTTCAGCGGCTGGTTGATCTCATGGGCAAGACCGGTAGCCATCTCGCCAAGGGTGGCCATTTTGGCACTTTGCATCAGTTGTTGCTGGGTACGCCTGACCTGAGTGTTATCGCGGCCCACAGCCTGGATTTCCACCAGCCGCCCCTGCTCGTCAAACAACCCCCGATCAGCCCACACCCACCAGGCATGCTCGCGTCCCGGCAGCTCCAGGCAGATTTCCGCAGTGCTCACCGGCTGCTCCACACTGAGCCCGGCCAGGCGCTCGACGAAGGCCTGGCGCTGGGTTGCCGACATCCACTGGCCCAGGTTGATTCCGGGTAATTGCGCGGTCGAGCATTCCAGGTAATCGGCCAGCGGCTGGTTGCCGAACACCAGGTTCAGCTCAGGGGTGTAGCGACAAATCATCGCCGGTGAGTCCTCCACCAGCACCCGGTAGCGTTCTTCGCTGACACGCATGCGCTCGGCGGCTTCGGTAGCCTCGGTGACGTCCAGCCAGATGCCGACCACTTCCACCGGCAGGCCGAGGTCATCACGCAGCAGGCGCGCCTCATCGAGCACCCAGTGATAACCACCGTGACGATCACACAAGCGATAACGACTGCGCACCTGCCCTTCGCGCAACAAAGTCCGGGTTCGCGCCAGCCACAGCGCCTGGTCCTCGGGGTGAACCCATTGACCAGGCTGCAGCGGCGCATCAGCCGATTGCTCCCAGCCGAGCATCGGTTGCAGGCTGGCACTGAAGAACTCGGCCTGCAAGGCGCCCTCGACATAACGCTGGATGTAAATCACTGCCGGCGAACTGGCGATGAGGTTTTCCAGGCGCGCCTGGGCGGCGCTGGCCTGCAACTGCTGGCCTTTGATATCGCTGATGTCGAGCATGAATCCTTGCAGGCGACGTTGCGTACCGCTACCGCGCACTTGTCCACACAAGCGATACCAGCGCGGATTGGCTGGCAGGTTGCTGTCGAGCAGACGCAGGCTCAGGTGCAAGGCACAACCATCGCGCTGCAGCTCGCCAAAGGCCAACTGTGCAGATTCCCGGTCGGCCGGGTGCACGCGGCTCAGCCACTGGCTGATGGTCAATTGGGCCGGCATCCCCAGACTGGCCGCCAGCCCCGGATCCAGTCGCAGGCTTGTCTCGCTCAGTCGCCACTGCCACCACCCCGCCCCCAGTTGCAGTTGCAGGCTGTCCAGACGTTCATTCTGCTGTTGCAGGTCGAATGCGGCCAGGCGGCTGACCAGCGGCTCGGCATAGGCGGCACAGGCACTGAGTGCATCCGCTGCGCTCAGGGCTTCATGCGGCCCGACACACACCAACCAGGCCTGGACAATGTGCCCCTGCGCATAAGGCAGCAGGTAAGTTTCGGCCTGCGGAAACAATGTGCGCAAACCGGCATGCGTGGTACTTGAGACCATCTGCCCTGGCGCCAGTCGATCCAGCAACGGTCCTAGCAGTTCATCACGCGGCCAGGGTAATGGATCACTGCTGCTGGCATAGGTTTTCCAGCCCTGCTCCCCTTGCAACAGAACTCGCCCGCCGTTGGCCCGCCAGTGTCGTACCAGCCATTGCAACTGCTCCTGAGCCACATGACCAAGGCGTTCGATACTGCACTCACGCAACTCTGCTGCCAGATGGCTGGTCAGGTGGCGTTGACGCTCTGCACCCAGTGACTGCTGTCGGTGCTGCATCAGGTCGCCAATATCGAACAGCTGCAACAGCCAGCTGCCGGGCTGGCCCAGCAACCAGCCACGGGTATGCAGGGTGCCGCCACCGGCGGCCTTGAAATCCAGATCCAGAGGCAGCGCCTGCCAATCCATCGGTTCGCCTTCGAGCACCAGCAGACTGTAGGGCTGCACGTAGTCCTGCAACCGCGCATCGCTGTGCGCCGGCAAGGCCAACGCCGCACGCAACGGGCCGGCCAGACGCTGCACCCGGGCCCCGTCATCCAGCCACAGCTGCAACCCCACGGCGGACACATTGGCCGGTGGCTCCGGTTCAACAGCGACCGGTGTCGAACGCCCGCGCCAACGCCCGAACAAGCGTGGACCGCCGCTCAAAGTTGCAGGCTCGCTTCGGCCTTCAGGCTCGTTGGCAGCCGTGGCACTTCACCGATCACCGGCAGATTGAGCACCGGCAGCACTGTGGTCAGCTTGGCTTTGGCGTAGTTGATTTTCACGGTTAACAGCCGGCCCGGTGTCAGGGTCACGCTGGTATCACTGGCAAGCTTGAAGCCCAGCGAACCGGGCATCCACGCCAGTTGTTCGCCAAGCACGGTCTTGGCGAGCTTTTCGACGTCGTCGCTGTAACTTTTGCTGGAGGGGTCCAGCGCAACGCAGCGGCGCACCGCTTCGCTACTGGCCTGGTTGAATGACTGCAACATCAGCATGGGCAGGCCATAACTGACCACACCATAGAACACTGCAAAAAAGATCACGAATACTGCTACGAACTCCAGCGCCGCAGCGCCTTTTTGCCGTCTGACCAAGCTTGCTTTCATGATCGCGTCTACCCTGACAGTGACACCGTACTGACAGCATAGAATCATTCACCACAAAGGGATGCATTTCGCCAATGCAAAGCATTGTCCTGTTGTTGTGGCTTGCCTTGTGCGCTGAACAAGATATGCGTGAGCGCCAGATCGCCAACACCCTTACCCTTGGCGCAGCAGCCTGCGCCCTGGGCTACTTATTCATTACCGGACACACCTGGATCGGCGCCGATGCCAGCGAAGGCGGCTGGGCGCTGGCCATCGTCATGCTCCTGACACTGCCCGGCTACATGCTCGGCCGCTTCGGCGCCGGTGATGTGAAGTTGCTCGCGGCGCTGGCGTTGGCGACTGATCGCATGTATATCCTGGGTACCTTCATCGGTGCCGGGATTGCCGTAGTGATCTGGCTCTCCAGCCGTCGCTGGCTATGGTCCCTTTTAAGTCAGAAGGTTAAAAACCGACTTAAACAACTGACCGAAGAGTCGTCAAAAAAACAACCCTTTGCACCCTTTATCCTGGCGGGCTTTATCCTGGCTGCAGTGTGGGTTCATTAATCACCCTGGCAGGCATAAAAGTCGTACAAGACTTGTACATAATTGCAAAGTAAGACTACTTTCAAGTGAGCCAGCGGCCATGTAAAGACGCCAGGCTCCAGGAGAAAGAAGCTTCAAGCAGGGAGTAACGCGTGAACAATACCGTCAGTGAGGTAAAGGTGTTGGTGGTGGATGACCAACCCCCGATCGTTGAAGAGTTGTGTGAGTTTCTCCAAAGCAGCGGCTATCGCTGCGTGCCCTGCTACTCCAGCACCCAGGCCATCGAAAGCTTTGCTTCTGACACCGCCATTGGCCTTGTACTGTGCGATCTACACATGCCGGAGTGCGATGGCATCGAGCTGTTCAGGGCACTCAAGGTGATTGCCGGGCAACAGCGAATTTTCGAGGCCATCATGCTCACCGGTCGCGCCGACAAGCAGGACGTGATCAGGGCCCTGCGCGAAGGCTTTTCCGATTACTACCAGAAACCCGTGGACCTGAACGAACTGCTCGAAGGTGTTCAACGCCAGGAAGCAGCGCTGCAGGAGCGCCAGAAAAACTTCCAGGACCTGGGCAACCTGAACCAGAAACTGCAGTTCCTCGCCGATTCGATTGATGACCTCTACCAGGACCTGGAAAAAGCCCGCGGCCTGGGCGCGCAACGCCGCGCCACCGACGTCGATAACGAGGTAGACAACGACAGCCTTCCAGCCATTTTTGAAAAGTTGTCACCGCGGCAACTGGAAGTGGCGCGCCTGGTCAGCAAGGGCAAGACCAACTACCAGATCGCCTGTGAACTGGGCATCACCGAAAACACCGTCAAACTCTATGTGTCCCAGGTACTGCGCCTGACCCACATGCATAACCGCACGCAGCTGGCACTGGCCTTGTCACCGGGCAACTCGCCGCTGCATCTGCGCGCAACGACGCACTAGCGGCGCCGCTGCTGCAGCCCACCGGTCTATTTGTCGGACGAACCGACCGCCTCCCAGCGGTAGAAGTCCGGGATTGCATATTTGTAGCTATCCAGCCAGCGCTGCATGCTCTGTTCGCGCTCCTTGGGCGTGGCCGTCTGCGGGATCTTCGAGGCCTGCTCGTTACGGGCCTGCATCTGCAACCAGGCCTCGGTGACCGATTGCGCCTTGGATGAAGGCCCCGGTTCAATTGCCAGGACCGTCAACGGCAGTGAACTCAAGCCAAGCAGTAGTATCCATGCGGGTTTCATAAACACCTCACTGTTGTCTGAGTGTCGGGATTGGCTCCTGCACCGCCGCCACCTGGTCGGCGCGCGTCGGTTTCGACTTACCTGGCGCCTTCAACAGCTCGGCACGTGAGCGGGCCTCGCTGAACTGGGCAGGGCTGAGATTGAAGCGTGACACCAGGTCGGCCGCTTGCTGCCACTTGTCCTGATACAACAGCAAACTGACCAGATTCACGGCGGCCAGGGCGTTGTGGTCCTTGAGCTCGATCGCCGTCAGGAACTCGAAACGCGCCTGTTCGACATCGCCCTGGTTGAGATAAACCACGCCCAGGTCATTGCGTACTTTCTCGTTGGTCGGCGCCAGGCGCACCGCCCGCAGAAGATGACGCTGGGCCTGGAGATTATCGCCGCGAGCCGCCGACAACTGGCCCAGGCCGTGCTCAGCCTCGGCAGCCAGACAGCCGCCGAGCAGGCTGCGGTACAACGGTTCGGCCTCGCTGCGCCCGAGCAGCCGCAGCACCTTGGCCTTGCGCAGGCGCACCTGGGCCATGTCCGCCGGCAGCGCCTCCAGGTGCGCCAGACTGGCATGTGGGCGGCCTTCGCCGAGCATCTCGTCGGCCATGTTCAGCGCCAGTTCCTGGCTTGAATCGGGCTTGGCGCAACTGGCATTGCTGCCCGGCAGCGCCAGCCAGGGTGCGCCCACATCGCTGGCGCAACCGCCAAGCAAGATCAGGCTCATGACTACCATGACTGCTTTCATCCATGCACCTCCATTCATGAGCCCATCGCCTTGGCCAATGCCGTGAAGCCGGGACCGGCCAGCACGATCAGCAAGGCGGGAAACAGAAACACCATCATCACCATCGACATCTTTCCGGACATCTTCGATACCCGCTCCTGCATCCGCGTCAGACGCCGATCGTCGAGCAGTTGCTTGAGCGCCAGCAGTGACTTCATCGCCCCGCCGCCCTGGGCGAGCAACTGCTGAAGGATCACGCAGGTATCGCTGAATTCATCCACCGCCAGCAACTGCGCGGTTTTATCCAGCTCGGGGGCCAAAGCCAGGCCGGAATCCACGCGCAGGAGGATGCTGCGCAACTCTTCACTGAGCACCGGCAGCAGTTGTTGCGACTCCTTGCTCAACACCCGCAAACCTTGCTCCACCGCCAACCCGGATTCGAACAGAATGCGCAGCAACGGAATGAAGGTCGACACCTCACGAACGATCTGTTGCTGACGCCGGGCTGCCGCCACTGCCAGCAGGCGTTTGGGCAACAGATAGCCAACCCCCAATGCGCACATCGGCACCACCAGCCAGGCGCTCTGGCTGTCGCGGTAGAAGGTTTCTTCAAGCAGCACGCCAAAGCCCAAAGCCAGCACTGGCACGCCGACCTGACAGGCAGCAAACAAAGCACGCTGACGGCTACGCCGCCAGCCGAGCCGATCGAGCAGCAGCCGGGTTTCGCCGTCGTAGTTCAGCAAGCGTTGCGCCACCGGGCTGCTGCCCAGATGCTGCAGCCAGTTGCCCAGGCGGCTGTCATTGTTCAACTGGCCTTGCAGACGCCGCGCCACCAGGCGCTGTCTGCGCTGCTGGCGCATGAACTGGCTGAGCAACAAGACGAACGCGGCGAAGAACATCACTGCACTGAGCATCAAGGCCATTTCAGATACTCCGCAACATGCGCCACAGCGCCAGGCAGCCGAATACCTGCAAGCCAAACGCACCCAACAACATGAACTGACCGTTACTGTCGTTCCACATGGTCAACAAGTACTTCGGATTGCTGATCAGGAAATAGCCCGCCATACCCACCGGCAGCAAGCCCAGGACAAAGGCGGTCATGCGCGTTTCACCGGTCATCGCGCGCAACTGCCGGGCACCCTGTTCGCGCTCGCGGATCAGCTTGATCAGGTTTTCCAGCAACTCACTGGCGTTGCCTCCGTAGCGATGATTGATACGCAAACCCAAGGCGAACAACCGTAGCTCGTCCTGATCATAGAGTTCGGCCAGATCCTGCATGGCATCGTCCAGGCCAATGCCCATCTGCACGTTGCGCCGCACCCGCAGCATCGCGCCGTGCAACGGCTCGCGGGAGGCATCGATGGCCCCCAGCACGGCGTCGCTCAGGGTCCGCCCGGACTTGAGGCTGCGTACCGTGTGATCGAGCAGTACCGGCAACTGCTCGACCATGCGCCGCACACGACGGTGGTAGCGCCACCCCAAGTACAGGCGAAACAGCAACGGGCCTACCAGCAGCAAGACCGCGCCAGCCAGCCACCCCACTGCCAGCGCAACCAGCAGCGACAGCAGTGTCCATAGCGCCAGCCACGACACCAGGCGATCATTGCGCCGTTCCAGGCCGGCACGCTGCAACAGCCGGTCCAGCCAGTCACGACCACTGGCCGCTACCGGTGAGCTGTCCTGCACCCGGCCAAGTCGCTCCAGGGTGCGCTCGGCGCCAGACTTGCGCATGCCGCTATAGAACAGGCGCACGGAGAGGCCCAGCATCGCCAGGCAGATAACCCCCAGCACTACAGCGATCATGGCTGAAGCTCGGAAAATTCGCGGCGCAGTTTGTCACTTGCCGGGTTCTGCGCCTCGCGCAAAAATCCCTCGCCGCTACGCCGGTCAAGGCGGAACAAGGTGTTGGTGACATACACATCGTCACGTACACCCACCACTTCCAGCACCTCACTGACGCAACGCCGGCCGTCGGCCAGGCGGGTCAGCTGAATGACCACATCGAGGGCAGCACAGATCATCTGGCGCAGGGTCTTTTCCGCTACCTGCCGTCCGGTCAGGCCGACCAGGGTTTCCAGACGCAGCAAGGCATCCTGGGCGGTGTTAGCGTGCACGGTGCTCATCGAGCCATCGTGCCCGGTGTTCATCGCGGTCAGTACATCGAGTACTTCCACACCGCGAATCTCGCCGAGCAGGATGCGGTCCGGACGCATCCGCAGGGCATTGCGAATCAGCTCACTGGACTTGATTTCGCCATGCCCCTCGGCATTCGGCGGCCGGGTTTCCAGACGCACCACATGGGGATGGTCCAACTGCAGTTCGGCGACATCCTCGATGCTGACCAGACGCTCATGTGGACTGATCAACTGGCTGAGGATGTTGAGCAAGGTGGTCTTGCCGGTACCGGTGCCGCCACTGACGAGAATGTTGCAGCGCCGCGACACGGCCAGTTGCAGAAAGTCGAGAATGTTGTGATCGATGGTGCGCATGGCCAGCAGGTCGGCGCTCTTGAGCATGTCCTTGCGAAACTTTCGAATCGACAGGCAAGGGCCGTCCAGCGCCACCGGCGGGATAATCGCATTGACCCGGCTGCCATCGGGCATACGCGCATCGACCATCGGCGACGACTCATCCAGACGCCGGCCCAAGGGCGCAAGAATGCGCTGCATGACCCGCTCAACATGATGCGCATCAATAAAGCGCAGGTCGGTCTGTTGCAGCACTCCGCCGCGCTCGACGAACACCCGGTGCGGGCCGTTGACCAGAATCTCGGTGACGCTGGTATCGCGCAACAGCACTTCCAGAGGACCGAAGCCGGTCAACTCATCGACAATCTCTTCGGCCAGGCGCTCCATTTCATAGCGTGACAAGGCCAGGTGCAGGCGGGCGATATAGTCACCCACCTGCTCCATGACAAATTGCGCCAGCGCCGGACGCGAACCCTCGAGCAAGTTGCGACCGCTGTCCTCGATGGCATCGATGATAAACCGGTGCAACGCACGCTTGAGCGCCTGGGGATCGTTGCCCAGGTTATGGCGTACGCCACCAAACAGCTCGTCGGCGCTGCTCATTTGTGCCCCCAGAGCCGGTTCAGCCAGGTGCCACCGACAGGTTTGTTGTGTTCCGAGCGCCGGGCCAGGCGCTCACCCAGCGCTTTGAGGTGTTGCGTGAGGTTTTCCCGCGGGGCGAGCTCGAACAGGGTCAGGCCCTGGTTCTTGGCATTCAGACGAACTTCAGGGCTATAAGGCAACACCACCAACAGCGGCAAACCATAGCGCTTGGCCAACGCCTCTGAATCCGGCGCCACGCCCTTGAGATAGCGGTCGACCAGTAGGCTGGCGTGCTCAAGTTTCATGCCCTTTTCCCGCCACATCGCCAGCACTTCCAGATTGCGTCGGCAGTCCAGAACGTTCTGGTCGGTGTACCAGATCAGTTTGTCGCAATGGCTGACAAAGGTGCGCAAGGCCTCGCTGTCAGCCTGCCCGGTGAGGTTCACTACGATGTGCTGGAAGTGCTGGCGCAAGGCGCTGAGCAACATGTACAACTCGGCCGCACTGGTACGCTCCAGTGGCTCGTCGCCTTCGGTGTAGGCCAACAGCCGCAAACCGGAGCTGTCGCGGGTAAAGGCACTGTCGATCAGGGTGTTGTCCAGACGCCGCAGGTGACGCAGGGCATCACTGAAATGAAATGACGCCTCAAGGCCGAGCAACGCCAGGCTATCGCCGCGCGGCAAGCCCAGGTCGAGCAACAAGGTCTGCTGGCCGCTGTTCTGCACCACCCGTGCCAGATGGGTGGTGAGCAACGCGCCATCGGCGGCACTTTGCGCGCCGTACAGCACGGTCAGCCCACCAAGGCTCGGGTTGCTGGTGACTTGTGGCAAGCGTTTACTCAGGCGCCGTACCAGCCCGGCCACTTCGCTCGAACGCGAGCCATAGGCAACGAAATCACGAGCGCCGGCTCGCATGGCGTTGAGCACCAGCTGGTTGTCCATGCCATCGCCGAGGGCAACGATCGCCAGCATCGGCTTGGCTTCCAGCACGCCTTCGATCATGGCGCACTGGTTGACCACGTGATCACGATCGAGGCCGACGAACACCAGATTGGCAAAGGTGACATCGACCAGCGCCAGCAGCTCATCAAGGCTGCCACTGCCGGCACCGACCACCTGCCCCAACGGCGCCAATGCACCTTGCAGCCACTGCAGGTCGCCATCGTTGCGGGTGATGGCGAGAAAAGTCTGACTCAAACTTTCGCTCATTGGGATAACCCGCTGCGACCTTCGAAGTCGCCGTTCTCGAGGAAAAACAGTCGGCCCCAGCTCGGATCGTAGTTGCGCAATCCTTCACCCGGCAGGGTCGGCAACTGCGCATTGGCTGCCAGTGGTTGCACCAGGTGCGGGGTGACGATCATCAACAGTTCGGTTTCATCGCGCATGAGCTGCGACTGGCGGAAAAACGCGCCAAGGATCGGTATGTTGCCCAGCCCGGGAAACTTGTCCACCGCCGAGCGTGTGGTGCTGCTGATCAAACCGCTGATGACAAAGCTCTCACCATCGGCCAGTGAAATGCTGGTATCGGTGCGCCGCACGGTCAGCCCCGGCACCCGGGTGCCGGCGATGGTCACGGCATTGGCGAAATCCAGCTCGCTGACTTCCGGCGCGACCTTGAGGGTGATGCGATCACGGCTGACCACCGTCGGTGACAGCGCCAGGCGGATACCAAACTCCTTGTACTCGATCGACACGCTGTCGCTGCCGCTGCTGGGTACCGGAATGGGAATCTCGCCACCGGCCAGGAAGCTGGCGGTCAAGCCACTGAGCACCACCAGGCTGGGACGCGCCAGGGTGTAGGCAAAACCGCTGTTCTCCAGGGCATTGATCGCCGCTAGAAAGCGACTGCTGCCACCGCCCCAGACGATGTTGAACACATCGTTGTCAAGCGGCACACCGCCTATCACGTCAGCCACCTGACCCGGCCTGGCGATGGTGTTGAAGGTTGTCCCCGGTGATCCGATCAGCGAGTTGTTCGAGCCTTTGAAGAACAGCCGTGCACCGGCTTCCTTGAACTTGGTGCGGTTGACCTCGACGAAGCGGATGTCGGCCTGCACCTGGCTAGGCAACGTCGGATCCTGCGACGGTGGCAGCGCGGTCTCGGCCATGTCTGCAGTAGCCACGCCTTTGACAAACAACATGGCCTGGCGCGGGCTGCTGGAGCAGGCCGTCCACAGCATCAGGCTGGTGGCGCCAGGGCTCAGCGCCGTCAACACAATGGCTTGGTCACCGCTGGCCTGGACGTCGGCAATTTTCACATCACCCACCGCTACCCGGGTAATGCTGACCGGCGCGCGCAACTCCTGCTGCAAGCCCTGATCGATCTCGATGACGCCTGGCAATTGTGCCAGTGCTGCGCAACCGTTACTGGCCGCCTGGGCCATGGATACAGTCGTCCCCGTCCACAGGGCGACCCACAGCAACTGCTTGATTACCCGCACGGAACGACTGCTCATTTAAGGGCATCCTTGCTTGGTCAGGGAGTGGGTTGGCTGGCTTGATTTCCGCGGATGATTTCCATGCCACGACGTGGCGTTGAGCTGGCGACAGCTACAGTGGCCGGCGTCTGGGCCAACTGACTGAAGCGATAGAGTTCGCGGTTGGCGTTGTCCACCTCTTGGCCGCTGCCTTGCGGGTCGGCCCAATAGCGGGCCAGGCGTTTTTCTTCGGCGCTGCGCACGGCCAGACGCAGACTGCCGGCCTGGGCGGCGAGCAGCAGACGGCTGGCCAATGCTTCGGGTACCGCCAACACTACGGTGCGAGCAGACTCGCGTTGTTGGTCCTGACGGGATTTCTCATCCTGTGCCGCCTCCACGGGCTGGCCGTCATTGCCCAACCCCAGGTGCTTGCCGACACTGAGCAGTCGCAGTGCGGGCAGCACCACTTGAGCGGAAGCCTGTGGGTTGTTGTTCTCTTCGCGCAGATAGAGCAATACGTCAACGTAGTCGCCCGGGCTCAACTGCCCTGCCGCCCCGACCACATCATCGATTGCCAGGGCCAGGGCGCGCTCATGGGGACGGATCATGCGCGCCAGCGGGCCGCCGCTTTCAAAGCTGCCGGGTTCAAGCCAGGTGCCGGCGCTCAGAGGGCGCCAGCTGCTGCGCCCGAGCACTTGTTCGAGGGTCTGAAAGCTCCCGGCAGGTGCCACTTGCAGGCGTTCCACCAGCAGGTCATCGGCCGTCAGCGGGGTGTAGGGGGCTACATCACGGCGCAGGACCACCACCGGTTTGCGCACTTCATCTGCCGCCTTTTCCACCACCTGCACCGCTGCCGGGGTGGGCGCGGGTGCGGCGGGAGCAGCGATCGGCTCAGCCGGAGGACGGCTCAATACCAGCCCCCAATAGCCAGCCAGCAGGGCACCAATCAGAAAAAAGCCAGCGAGGATGATGGTAATGCGACTACTCATGCCGGCCCTTCCTATAACCCTTGTTCATCCTTTGCACCCGGCGGTGAACCCGCCGACACCATGGACATCGGAAGTAACGATTTCGCTATTTGAAGGTAGTTCAGGTAAGTCAAAACGCCATTAGCCGTCAGATTATTTTCCGTCGCATATCCGACACCCTCTGAAAACAATGGCTTGTTGGCGCCAATAAGCCACTATCACTTTAGTATTAATGCTTTGTTACATTTGCTGGATTTTCAAGCGTTGACGATGCTGTGGTGGCAAAGGGGAATCATCGAACAGTCCCCTGCCATCTGCGCCTTGCGCGCCAGGAGAAGTACCATGCGTGTTTCCCGAATCCTCAGGAGTGTCAAAGATTTCTTCTACCGCAAGGATGGCGCATCGGGTATCGAGTATGCGATTGCTGCGGCGATGGTGGCGGCGGTGTTGACTACGTTTATTACGCCTATTTCGACAAATGTTTATTCGATCTTCGATAAGGTCAAAGCGTCCATGGTAGACGCAGGTAAAACAGGCACCGGCGGCGGTGGTAGCGGTGGTGGTAGTTGATTCCTGGCGTGGCGTTGCATGAACCGCACTGTCTGACTTTTGACCTGTACCGGAAACACACCATGCCAACCTCTTCCCTGCGTCAACAGATTCTCCTGGTGGATGACGAAGAGGACGCGTTGCTGGAACTTGCTGAACTGCTTGAGGGCGAGGGTTTCTGCTGCTACACCGCCACCTCGGTGAAACTCGCCCTGCAACAGCTCACCCGCCACCCGGACGTGGCTCTGGTGATCACCGATCTGCGCATGCCGGAAGAAAGTGGCATTTCATTGATCAAGCGTCTGCGTGAGCACACTGCCCGCCAGCACTTGCCGGTGATCGTCACCTCCGGCCATGCCGACATGGACGACATCAGTGACCTGCTACGCCTGCAGGTGCTGGACCTGTTCCGCAAGCCGATCTATCACACTCGCCTGCTGGAAACCCTCGACAACCTCTTTCCCAAACCTCGCCTGCATCTGGTGAACTGACCGCAATCGCGGGGCAAGCCCCGCGATTACAGCTGCACGCTGAAGCTCAAGGTAAATCGCGGCTGCCGATTGAGGCTGTCGAGCGCGACATCCGCCATCGGTTTTGCCGCTTCCAGGGAAATATTGAAATAACGCGCATCGCCAACCCGCAGCCCCACCGCCGCCGAGGACAGGTGTGAATCACGCACCTGCAGCTCGTTGAACCAGCTACGCGCCGCGTCCACGACCACGTAGGGCTGCACCAGCTGGAGCCAGTCGCCGTCGGGCTCGAAGCTGTAGTTCAGCTCGTAGGCTGCCCCCCAACCCTTGTCACCCGAAGCCTGGTCGTTGGGATATCCACGGCCAAAGGTCTGGCCTCCGAACACCGCCCGTTCGCTGTCAGGCAAGCTGTCGTTGCTCCAGTACAACACTGCGGAAACCACGCCCTGCCAGCTGTCGAAATAGCGGTCGCTCTGTAACCCGGACACACGCAGGCGCAGAAAGTCCAGGTCGATATCACTGTCGGTGTTCGCCCCCAGGTAGTCCATGCCTTGATAGGCACCGGCACTGACGATGCGCAAGCGCCGGGCATCGCTCTGGCGCCAGTCACCTTCGAATGCCACGGCACGCAGGTCGGTCCGGCTGCTGAGTTCGAGGGGCAAGCCGACAGCTTCGTAATCGGTGTTGTCATTCACCGCATAGAGACGTCCGGCGATACTCAGCCATTCGTTGGGGGCAGCCGTCAGCGTCTGGCTCAGACCAACCGAATAGCGGTCGTTTTCGCGATGCTGCCTGAGATCGATGCCATTGTTCAGGCGCACCAGCGCGCTGGGGTCACTGCGGTAGCGCGCAGCTGACAGGTTAAGCTGGGTGCCTTCGCCATCTACATACTGGGCGTAATCCAGGCGATAGTAGTGCGCGTGGTCGTCACCGGGTGGAAACAGCGCAGTGAAGCTCAGCTGTTCGGCCAGTGAAGTCTGGGCATTGCTGCTGACACCCAGCAGCGCCTGGAAGTCCGCCCGGCTGCCGTCGCTCAGGTTCAGCGTTGCACTGACGGATTTGCGCGAGACCTGGGCGATCAAGGTACTTGCTCCGTCAGCAGTACCGGGCAACACCTGAGCCTGCAGCGTGACGCCGGGCACGCGGCTCATCAGTGCGGTGTAACGCTCCAGCGTCTTGCGCGTGAGCGGGCGCTCGGCCTTGAGCCTGGTCGCCAGCGTGTCCAGATAGGCCGACGCGGGGCCAATATCACCCTGCAGTTCATAGTCTCGAATGTAGCCCTCGACCAACACCACCTGCACCCGCCCATCGGCAAAGTCCTGTGGTGGCAGATAGGCGTAGGACAACAGGTAGCCATCCTGCTGATAACGTCGGGTCAGGCGCTGGGTTGCGGCGATCAACTCACCCAGGGTGATTTCGCGATTGACCAGGTCCTGGTAATTGTCCCGCAGGTCGCTCAGCGGGTAGATCGTGCCGCCTTCGAAGCGCACCTTGTGCAGCAGGATCCGGGTATTCGTCGGCAATTGCGGCGACTGCGGCGCTGGTATGGCCACTTGCAAAGCGGGCATGGAGGGTCGATAGCTGTCGGCAGGCAGGTTTGGCGCGGGCAGGCTGCGCTCGACTTCGTTGCTATTGAGAAAATTCGGCAGAAGCTCGGCGCTCAGCCCGCTTGCCCAAGAAAGACTGAGAATGGCGACGGCCAACGGACGCATGTGACGCTCCATGATCCCGACAGATACAAGAGCACCAGGACGGCTCCCTCGTCAGGCTCAAGCGTAGGTGCTGCCCGCCCTATCGTCTAATCCGAATCAGCCTGCACTACCCCTGTGGGAGCTGGCGAAGCCGGCGATGGGTCGCACAGCGACCCCACTCAATCATTGACCTGAAACTCGACCCGAGCCGTCTGCCCACTCTCATCCAGCGCGCTCAATTCCACACGCCCGGCCTGTTCGAAGCGGGCACTCAAGTGCTCCTGTCCCAGCGACTCGCCTAACGGCGCGCCATTGACAAACCACCAGCGCCGGCCACTACCGCCCAGCGCAGAAACCTCAAGACGCAACGGTTCGCTGCTGGTCGCCGGACGACGCAACTGATCACCCTGGCGCACACCAACGATGGACAACGGCGGTGCACTCGCCGGCACCTGTGGTGGACAATCCGGGTCAACCTTGGGCAGCCGCGCTTCGCGGCGTTCCACCCGTGCCAGCCAGGGCTCCAGCGGCGCTGGCCACAAAGCGATCTCGCGGGCTTGCGCCCCTGCGCAACTGGCATCGACCCGCTCTCCCCGCGCGTTGACCCAGACCGTTTCGCGCAAGCCGACGCTCAAGGGCTGGTCGGCCGCCTGCAAGGTTGGCGGCGTGGTGCCATCCAGAGTCCAGGCAAACCGCTGGCGGCGACAGTTGGCATCCTGGCGGGCCAGCGGCTGCCCGAGCGGCCAGCAGATCGCGGCAACCCCGACATTGTCCGGTACTGCGGCAACCGGCACGGCGATGCCTCGCTGGCTGTCACGGTTGCTCAGTACATCATGCACCTGCACCATCAGCGGCGCTGCCGACGCCAGGCCGAACTGCCCCGGTACCGGTGTGCCATCGGGCCGACCGATCCAGATGCCAATCAGATAACGAGGCCCGACGCCAATCGACCAGGCATCGCGGAAGCCATAACTGGTGCCGGTCTTCCAGGCCAGCTGCGGACGCTGTACCAGTTCGGCATGGGGATCACGATCCGGCCGTGCCTGACCACTGAGAATGCGCCGGATGATCCAGGCACTGCCCGGCGACAGTAGCCGACGTTCGAGCAGCGGCGCCTCCGGTTGCAAGCGCATCGGCGCGCTCAGCCCGCCACGCGACAGCGCCCCGTAGCCTGCGACCAGATCTTCCAGGCGACTGCCGGCACCGCCCAGAATCAACGACAGGTTCGGTTCGGCCAGCGGTGGCAGTGTCAGCGGCACACCGCCGTTGCGCATTTGCGCGGCAAAGCGTTTGGGGCCGTAGGCTTCGAGCAACTGCACCGCAGGCAGGTTCAACGACAGCGCCAGGGCCGAGCTGGCTGCCACCGGACCGCTGAAGCCCATGGAGAAGTTCCCGGGCCGATAATCGCCGTAGCGCCTTGGCACATCCTGCAGCAAGGACTCGGAATGAATCAGGCCATCGTCCATGGCCATGCCATACAAAAACGGTTTGAGGGTTGAACCGGGAGAGCGCAGCGCGGTGATCATGTCAACATGCCCGAAGCGACGCTCATCATTCAGATCGACTGATCCCAGGTACGCACGCACCGCCATGTTCTGTGCCTCCACCACCAGGATCGCTGCCGACGTACGCTCGGGCAGGCGCGCGCGCCAGCCCAGCAGCAAGTCTTCCAGTCGCCGCTGCAATGAGGCATCGAGGGTAGTGCGAATCAGCGGCGGGCTGTGCGGACGGTTCAAGCGCCGCGCCAGCAACGGTGCCAAAGCGGGCTCCTGACGAGGTGCCAGCAACAGCGGCTCCTCCATCGCTTCGACAACCCGCTGCGCTGGCCATACCTGATACTCGGCCAGACGTTTGAGCACTTTGTCGCGGGCCAGCTGCGCGCGTGCCGGATGACGGTCCGGACGCAACCGGCTCGGTGCCTGCGGCAGTACCGCCAGCATCGCCGCTTCAGACGGCGTCAGATGCAGGGGCGACTTGCCCAGGTAAGCCCAGCTGGCGGCGGCCACGCCCTGTAAGGTGCCGCCAAAGGGTGCGCGATTGAGGTAGATCTCCAGAATCTGTGCCTTGGACAAGTGCCATTCCAGTTGCGCGGTGCGCCACAACTGACGCAGCTTGCCCGGCACGGTGCGCGAATGCGGATCGAGCAGACGCGCCACCTGCATCGACAGGGTGCTACCGCCCGACACCACCCGTCCGCCGCGCAGGTTCTGCCAGGCGGCACGGCCCAGGGCCAGCGGGTTGACCCCGGGGTGCTGATAGAACCAGCGATCCTCGTAGGTCAGCAGCGCCTGCACATAATACGGCGACACCTGATCGGCGCTGACCGGATACCGCCAGACCCCGTCGGCATCGGCGAAGCGCCACAAGGGTGTGCCATCCTCGGCCAGCACCACCCGCGCCAGGTCATCAGCTGGCAGCGGCAAAGGCCACAGACGGTCAGCCCCCCACAGCACTGCGCAGAGCAAAAGCACGACAGCCGATACGACTTTGAGGCGTTTAGCTAAGATGGGCATCAGGCCTCCTTGTCGCTGGCGACAGACAGGGAACTGAGCAGGCCAATACACAGCCAAAGGTTTGGCAACGGCAGACCGCCGCCACGATCATCAGGAAGCAACTATGCATGTAGAAGGTTTTTTCGAGTGGCTCGGCCAGGCCTTGGGGGCACTGATCCGCTTTGTCGTCGATGGCTTGAGCGGGTTGTTCAACCTGCTGGCCAACGCCGGTGGCAACTTCATCGATGGCCTGGCACGTACACTGGGCATGGACACCTCGCTGGTCAGCATCGTGGCCCTGATCATTGGCTTGATGCTGCTGTACTCGGCCATCCGTGCCTTCATGCGTGCCTCGATCATACTCGGCATCATCTGGCTGGTGCTGGGATTGTGGGTGCTGAGCTGGATCATTCACTGACAGTGGGTGAGTGGGAGCGGGGGGGGGGGGGGGGGGGGGGGGGGGGGGGGGGGGGGGGAAGCGAGGACGGGGGGGGCGAGGGGGGAGAGC
>NZ_JBMOWO010000090.1:0-6477 GCF_049310525.1 Pseudomonas sp. GZD-222 | reverse complement strand
TCTGTGTAGCGCGGGGGCGTGCACACAACCCCCCCCCCCCCCCCCCCCCCCCCCGCTCCCACCGGCCACTGTTATCGGCCCTTGATCACCATCTCACCCGCCGACTCACCCACCGACTGCAGGTTCGGCCGGTACATCGACTCCACTTGCGGCGGCGGCACACGGTAGGTGCCGGGGGTCACCGCCCGCGCCAGGTACAGCAAGTGGGTGGTGCCGTAGCTGTCTACCGGCAGCGCCGCGACATAGCGATCATCACGGAACTCCTGATGCACGACATTGGCGTTCTGCATCGACTCACGCCACTGTTTGACCGCGCTGCTGGCGTTTTCCAGGCTGGCGGCGCTCTGCGCCAGGTTCTGGTTTTCCAGCTCAAGACCCGCAGGCAGCAAGTCGACCACCAAGGCATCCGGCACTCGGCTGGTGGCAGTTACCGCCAGGTGTACCAGCACCAGGTCACCACTCTTGAGCGCCTGAACATCCAGGGTCTGGCCATTCATCCCCAGGTACTCGCGGCGAATGCTCATACCGCTGTTGCTTGCCGCCGGGGCGTGGCGTGGATAACCGGACAGGGTCAATTGCTGGTACAGCGTGTCGCTGCCTTGATTGTGCACGGTCAATGGTGAGGCCAGCAGCGGCCCTTCAAGCTTCAGACCGGACTGCTCGCTATTCAGATCACGCCACTCACCGGCACTGTCCAGACGCGCCGACCACTTGCCCTCGGGTTTGCTCAACAGGCCGCGTCCAGCGAGGAACAAGGCGTTGCGCTCCTGGGTCGACAACCATTGGTTGGCCGCGACCTGGTCGGAGAGTTGGAACAAGCGCTGATCCAGGGTGCTGCTGGCCAGGTTGTTTTCTTCGAGCAACGCCAGGATCAATGCCTGGTCACGGACCGGACTGCCATAGTCGCCCAGCCAGTCCTTGTCATTGCGGCTGACTGCCAGCCCCGCTTGCAAAGCTTGTTCGGCACGTGGCTTGTCGCCCATTTTTTCCAGGGCAATGGCCAGTTGCACCAATGGCAAGCCCGAGCGCGCATCGCTACGTCGCTCGAACAGGCTGCGCAACGCACCCAATGGCGCCTGTTGCGTACGGGCGAGGACCAGGGCGGCATAAGCCTGTACGGCAAAGCGGCTGTGCTCGGCGTTGTTGCTGTAGTTGACCTCGATCAGATTGCGCTCTTGCAGATAACGCAGTAGCCGCTCGCTGGCCTTCTTCAAGGCGTCGGCAGGCACCGCATAGCCCTGCTCGCGAGCACGCAGAAGGAAGTCGGTGACATAGGCGGTCAGCCAGTACTCCTCTTCGTCATCCGAACTCCACAGACCGAAGCTGCCGTTGTAGCGCTGCATACCCAGCAGGTGTTCGATGCCCATTTCGATCTTGCGCTTACGCACCTCGGCCGGCTCGCCGGTGATGCCCAGACGCTTGAGGGTCGCGGCATCGGCATACAACGAGGGGTACAGACCGCTGGTGGTCTGCTCCAGGCAACCATAGGGGTAGGCTTCCAGGGCCCGGATCTGCTCGGCCAGGTTCAGCGGCGGACGGCTGGACAAGGCCAGCATTGCCTCCAGGCCCGCCGGCTCGAACGCGGCAAGATCCGTTTCCGGCAGGCTCCACGGTTGCTCGCCGAGCGCCACCCGGTAGTGCTTGAGCATGGCCGGATAGGCCGGGCGGATGCCCAGGGTCCATTCGCGGCTAAAGGCCGTGGCCGTCTCACCTGGCAGTTGTAGCCCCAGCACCTCGACCTTTATCTTGCCTTGCCCCAAGCCACCAGTGGCCTGCACCGGCACCTGCAGGGTGACGCGCTTGCCCTGGGTCAGATCGAGGGTTTGTTCGGCCGCACGCATCAGGTTCAGTTGGCCTTCGGTGCTCAACCGCACCGTGAGTTTCTGCGCCTGCCCTGACAGGTTCGAGACATCCAGCGCCAAGGTCGTGCTGTCACCACCGGCGAGGAAACGCGGCGCCGACAACTCGGCAATCAAAGGCGCGGCAACCACTGTCTTGCCTTCAGCCACACCGTAACGCTCGTCGGTCCAGGCTTGAGCCATCAGGCGCAGCTCACCGTTGAAGTCGGGGATATCGACGCTGGCCTCGCCTTCGCCGTTGTCGTTCAGGGTAACCGGTGTGCTCTGCTGGGCGACGATGGTGACACTGGTGTTGGGTCGCTTGCCACCCTTGGCCATGGCCGCGTCGCCACCGAAGGCCAGGCTGGCCAGGCGGCCCTGACCGGCTTCGATCAACTGACCATAGATATCCAGTTGATCGGCCCCGTAGGCCTTGCGTCCGAACATGCCGGTGAACGGGTCCGGGGTCGGGTAGTCAGTGATGTTGAGGATGCCGACGTCCACCGCCGCCAGCAGCACGTGCACCTGCTTGGGCACACTGCCGTCGGCATTGCGCGCCTGTACCTTGACCGTCAACGGCTGCTTGGGCCGCATCTTTTCCGGCGCGTTGAGGGTCACCGCCAGCTTGCGCTCGGCACGGTCCAGCGGCAGGTGCAGCACACCGACTGCACGCTTGGGCGTGGCGTTGACCTTGCGCTCACCCGGACGAATCACCAGGGCGCTGACATACAGGTCATGACGCGCCCATTTGCGGTCGAGGTTGATGGCGAAGGTCTTGCCTTCGGCCGGTACGTCGATCTCCTGCCACCACAGCGGCCCCTCACTCGACTCGACCATCAGGTAACCGGTACCGGCCGCCGGTGGCGTGACGGTGACATTGGCGGTCGCGCCGTCGGCGTAGGACGGTTTGTCCAGGGCCAGCTTGACCTGGTCCGGGCGCACTGCGCCGCCGTCGGCATTGTCCTGGGCCCGGTAGCCGGCCCAGAAGCGCTCGCTGGAGACCAGACCGGTCTGCGGGTCTTCGACCTCGACGCGGTACGGCCCCCACTCGACCTGGAAATTCAGGCGGGCGGTGGAGCCAGCCTTGATGCTCACCGTCTCTTCGCTCTGGGTCAGGAACTTCTCGTTGAAGTTGTAGCTCCAGCCGTCGCTCTGCGAGTAGTTCCAGTAGTAGTCGCGGCGCTCGCGAATCAAGCGGACCTTGAGATCGTTGGCGGCCAATTTATTGCCGTCGCGATCGGCGACCAGCACTTCGAATTCCACCGGGCCGTCACTGTCGGTTTCTTCACCGTCGAACAAACCGCGCAACCCCGGCAGGCGTTCGGCTGGCCAGATCGGCTGCTCCAGGCGCCGGGTGATCGGCCGGCCACCGGACTCCTGCAAACTGGCCTGCACCGTCAGTTGCAGCGGCGAACGGGCTTCGGACCATTTGCTTTCGATGCTGATGGTGGTCTTGCCGTTGGCGTCCAGAGTGACTTCTTCCAGCTCCAGGTCCTGGCTCAATTCCGGCTCGGTGATCGAACCGAACTGGTAACCCGGCAAGGCCGGTACCGCTTCGCGCAGTGGACGCACATAAACCTGACCACTCAAGCGGTTGCCCGAGGCCGGCGCGCCGTAGAGGTAGCGGCCATTGACGTCGATCTCGGCGCTCTGTTCAGGGCTCAACGGCACATCACTGCCTTTGAGCTCCAGGGCCAGACGCTCCGGCAGGAAGTCTTCGACGAGAAACTCATAGATCTGTTTCTTGCCACCACCGAGGTCGAACAGCAGTTGCCAGCGCCCGGTCGGCGCTTCGCTGGCCAGTTGCAGCTGGTACTGGTAAAGACCATTGCTGCCCGGTTCCCAGACAAACTTGCGGCTGACCTGCTCATCGGGGCGACGCACTTCCACCGTCACCGGCTGGGGTTTGAGCGGTCGCCCGTCCTGGTCGCGCAACAAGCCATTGAGCAACACGGTCTCGCCCGGGCGATACAGGTCACGCGGACCGAAGACGAAGAACTGCAGGGGGTTGGCCTGCGGGCCGGTGATATCGAATTCCGCCAGATCCAGTGCAGCACTGTTCAAGCGCAGCATGGTGGTGTGCACACCCTGATGGGCCAGCAGGGTTTCAGCCTTCGGCGGCATCGGCAGTTGGGCATGACCATCGCTGTCGGTCTTGCCCTGGCCCAGCACACGGCCTTCGGCATCGAGCAATTCAAGGCTGACACCGCTCAGCGCCTTGCCGCCTTCCAGCCCCTGAGTGAACACGTCCATACGGTTCTGGTAGCGGTGCGCGGACACACCGATGTCGCTGAGCGTGAACAGCGTGGCCGGTTGCGAGTAGTCGTAGGTACCGGAAGCACGCATCACCGCCAGGTACACGCCAGGTTCTTGCAGCGGCTTGATCCCGGCAATTGGCAGCAACACGGTTTCACGGGTGTTGCGCGCCGGGTTGAGGTCGAAACGGCCGCTGTAGACCAGCTCGGCCATGTCCAGGGTTTCTTTCGACTGGTAGTAGTACAGGCTGCTGTTGCGGCCCCAGGCGCTGAGGAAAGACGACAGCGATTCCGGCTTGATGCGGAAGAACTCGACATCGACCTTGTTGACGTTCAGCGCGATCACCGGCAGCCCTTCGGCCAGACGCGTCGGCAGCAACGAGCCACGGCTGGCGAAGCCGATGGTGGCCTGCATGTCGCGGGTTTCCAGGCGGCTTACCGATTCGGCAGCCAGACGCTCGCCATTAACGGCCTGCAGGCCGGCATCGACTGTCAGCACCAGCTTGCGTTGCGGCTCGAGGTGACGCAAACGCAGCTCCATGCCGTTGTCGGACAGCTCCCAGGCACCGTCGACCTTGCCCTTGACGGTATCGACCAGGTGCACCCGGTCGGCGAAATTCTGCTGCGCATCCAGTGGCACCGAGAACGTCAAGGACAGGGCGCTGGCACCATCAACCTGGACTTCGGAAACATCCACCACCGTCAGTTCGCGACCGGCATAACGCTTGGCCAGGGTCGCGGCGTCCTCGCGGGCCGGCTTTGCGGCTTCCTGAGTCTGCGCAGGCACGGGGGCCGGGGCCGGCTTGTCCGGGACAGACGAGTCGCACGCACTGAGCAAAGCCAGCGCGCAGGCCAGCAACAATCCTTTGTTGAACATGGAGGTAACTCTTTGGCAGCAGGTTCTGAGGGAAGAACTATATATCAACAACGTCGTCCCCGTGCGCCGGCGCTACAATGTGCGGCTTGCCTGGAGCCGACATGTCCCGATTGCTGACCGACTGGCGCGACCGCCTGACCCACCGCAAGGTCTGGGCCCTGGCCG
Organism: Pseudomonas sp. GZD-222; assembly: GCF_049310525.1. Taxonomy (NCBI): domain Bacteria; kingdom Pseudomonadati; phylum Pseudomonadota; class Gammaproteobacteria; order Pseudomonadales; family Pseudomonadaceae; genus Pseudomonas; species Pseudomonas sp. GZD-222. The sequence goes on along the minus strand of NZ_JBMOWO010000090.1, from coordinate 1,342 downwards.
CGCCTATGATTCTCTCGAATATCTCCGTACCCCTGGTGGCCTTGGTCGATAGCGCCGTGATCGGCCACCTGCCGCACGCTCACCAGCTAGGCGCCGTGGCGGTGGGTGCCAGCTTGTACACCTTCCTGGCCTGGGTCATGGGCTTTCTGCGCATGGGCTCCACCGGTTTTGCCGCCCAGGCTGCCGGGCGCGCCGATGGTGCGGCCTTGCGCCAGGTGCTGGTGCAAGGCTTGCTGCTGGCGCTGCTGTTCGCGCTGTTGCTGGGCTTGCTCGCCCTGCCCTTCAGTCACCTGGCCCTGCAATTGATGCAACCGTCGGCGGCGCTGGAGCAGTCCACCCAGGACTTTTTCCAGACCCGTCTACTCGGCCTGCCAGCTGCCCTCGCCAGTTTCGCTCTGGTCGGATGGTTCCTCGGCACCCAGAACGCCAGGGCGCCCCTGGCGATTCTGCTGACCACCAACCTGCTCAATATCGCCCTTAACCTGTGGTTCGTGCTCGGCCTGGACTGGGGCGTGATCGGTTCTGCAAGGGCCTCGGTGATTGCCGAATGGAGTGCCGCCCTGCTCGGCCTGGCCCTGACCCGGCCGGCCTTGCGCGCCTACCCAGGGAAGATCGCCTGGGCGCTACTCGCACGCTGGCACAGCTGGCGGCCACTGCTGGCGGTCAACCGCGACATCTTCATTCGCAGCCTGGCCCTGCAGGCGGTGTTCTTCCTGATCACCGTGCAGGGGGCGCGTCTGGGTGAAGCCACCGTCGCCGCCAATGCCCTGCTGCTCAACGGCCTGCTTCTCACCGCTTACGCTCTCGACGGCCTGGCGCACGCGGTTGAAGCCTTGTGCGGCCATGCCATCGGCGCTGGCGATCGCCAGGCCCTGCGCCGTTCGTTGACGGTAGCCTGCGGCTGGTCGCTACTGGCCAGTAGCGGCTTTGCCGTGCTGTTCCTGTTTGGCGGGCACCTGTTTATCAATATGCAGACCGATATCGAAAGCGTGCGCGCAACGGCATACCAGTACCTGCCCTACCTGGCGTTACTGCCGCTGGTGGCGGTCTGGAGCTATTTGCTCGATGGTCTGTTCATTGGTGCGACCCGGGCGCGGGAGATGCGCAACGGCATGTTGATCAGTGTGGCCCTAGCCTTGCCGGTGGCCTATGCCGCCCGCGATCTGGGCAACCATGGCTTGTGGCTGGGCTTTCTGCTGTTCATGGCCTTGCGTGGGGTGACGCTGGGAGTGATGGGCTGGCGGTTGACGCGGCGGGATGGGTGGTTTGTTCGTCGTTGAAAGCATCGCGGGGGGAGCCCCCCCCCCCAAAAGAGGTGGGGAAGGGCCTTCCCCCCCAGTTT
>NZ_JBMOWO010000089.1:0-40215 GCF_049310525.1 Pseudomonas sp. GZD-222 | reverse complement strand
GAAAAGCATCGGGGGGCAACCCCACCCCAAAGGAGGGGGGGGGATCGGCCTTCCCCCGCGATTGCATCAGCTCGACAGGTAAGACGAGCGAGTCAGCCCCAGACGCAAGGCATCGAGGAACTGGGTCTTCTCACGCGCAGTGATCTTGGCGCTGGCGCACTTGTCACGGTAGTGAGTCATCAACTCCTCCGGCGACAGGTGCACATAGCGCAGCATGTCTTCGATGGTGTCATGGGTCTCGATACCGGCGTGGTACACGCTGCCGTTGGGGTTCTGGTAGATGTTCACCGAGTCGGTGTCACCAAACAGGTTGTGCATGTCACCCAGAATTTCCTGGTAAGCACCGACCAGGAAGATCCCCAGCAGGTAGTCTTCGCCTTCGTTGATTCCGTGTACCGGCAGGCTGGTCTCGATGCTCTGCTCGTCGACGTACTGGTTGATCTTGCCATCGGAGTCACAAGTCAGGTCCTGCAGTACCGCACGGCGCATCGGCTCTTCGTCGAGGCGATGCAGCGGCAGGATCGGCAGTACCTGGCCGATCGCCCAGGTGTCGGGCAAGCTCTGGAACACCGAGAAGTTGCAGATGTACTTGTCGGCGAGCTTGTCGTTGAGCTCGTCCAGCACCTGACGGTGCGAGCGCTGACGGGCCTTGAGCGAGTTGTGCAGGCGACGGCACACGGCGAAATAGCACTGTTCGGCCAGGGCTTTTTCGGCCAGGGTGATCTTGCCGTCGGCATACTGCGCAGCCACGTCGCTCATGTAGTGCGTGGCACGCCAGTAGGTCTCGGTGACCATCTCGATATCGGTCGGGCCGAGCAGGTCGGCCAGCCACTGGACGGTCTCCGGCAGGCTTTCCTTGTTGTCGATCACCGGCACTTCGTCGTTGTGCTTCTCGACGTCGGTAACCTGCACCACCAACATGGCGTGGTGCGCGGTCAGCGAGCGGCCGCTCTCGGAGAAGATGTGCGGATGCGGCAGACCCTGGGCATCGCAGAATTCCTTGAGCATGCCGACCACGACACCGGCGTAATCGTCCATGTCATAGTTGATCGAGCTGGCGTTGCGCGAGTGGGTACCGTCGTAGTCGACACCCAGACCGCCACCGACGTCGATATGATCGACCGGCAGGTTCAGGGCGCGCAGCTCGCCGTAGTAACGGATCGCTTCCTTGAAACCATGCTGGTAGTCCGCCAGGTTGGCAATCTGCGAACCCATGTGGAAGTGCAGCAGACGGATGCCCTGATCCAGGCCCGCGTCACGGAAACGCTGGACCACCGAGATCAGCTGTGCGGCCGACAAGCCGAACTTGGATTTTTCGCCACCGGTATCCGCCCACTTGCTCGATGCCAGCGACGACAGGCGCACGCGCAGACCGATCTGCGGCTTGACCTTGAGCTCGGCCGCTTCTTCGATCACCAGGGCCACTTCCGACTCTTTCTCGATGACGATGAAAACGTTGTGGCCAAGCTTCTGGCCCATCAGCGCCAGACGAATGAACTCACGGTCCTTGTAACCGTTGCAGACGATGGTGCCGCCTTTTGGCGCCAGCGCCAGTACCGCCAGCAGCTCAGGCTTGGAACCGGCTTCCAGTCCGATGGACACGTTCTGGGTGGCGATGATGTTTTCCACCACCGCTTCCTGCTGGTTGACCTTGATCGGGTACAGCGCGGTGTACTGGCTCTGGTATTCCAGACGCGCAATGTTGGCGTCAAATGCGCCGGTCAGCTGGCGCACGCGGTCTTGCAGGATGTCCGGAAAACGAACCAGCAGCGGCAGCGACAGGCCGCTCTTGCGCAGCTCGTCGACTTGTTCGAACAGATCGATCGGTGCACTGCCTGGCCCGTTGGGGCGGACTTCGACGCGACCGGCCTCGTTGATTGCGAAGTAACCGGCCCCCCAATGGCGAATCCCGTAAACACTGCGGCTGTCCGCAACTGTCCATTGGCTGCCATCGTCTTTGCGTGTGCGTCGTACGGACATTGAAGTCCCCTATATAGAAAGTCGAATAACACCGGCCAGCAACTGGCGGGCGCAGTGTAAAACCTGGAAATGACGATTTTCCGTGTTCAGGGATAGACCCTTCCTACGGGAACGAGTTTAGAAAGCGAACTGCAAAAAATCGCGATGCGGTCTTCAGCCGCCGGACTTTTTCGCTTTGAAGCCTTGTTTGATCAGCTCCGCCAATAACAGCTCGACATGATCGCCCTGAATTTCGATGACCCCGTCTTTCAACGCGCCGCCGGTTCCGCAGCGACGCTTGAGCGTACTGGCCAGATCCTTGAGCTGTTCCAGGGGCAGCGGTACACCGCTGATGGTCGTCACCGTCTTGCCGCCACGGCCTTTGCTTTCGCGGCGCACGCGAGCAATGCCATCGCCTTCGGGGATGAGCGTCTGTTTGCAGATGCAGGCATCTATGGGTTTGCTGCAGTCCGGACAATGCCGACCTGCATCAGTGGAGAACACCAGGCCACCAAGGGCGGCGAATGATGCGGCTTTTTTGGCCACTTTTGATCCTCGTACGGTGAGGACAAAAACTGGTCGATGCCCCGGGCAGGGTACCGACCGCGAAGCCCCACTCTGGCAGGGGCAGCGCAACTGCCGCACCCAGGGTACGGCAGCCTTAAAAGGCCGCGCAGTGTAACGATAAAATCCGCAGATGCTAAGTACAAAACTGCGCCATTTTGCACGTGATTCGCGACGTCAGGCCCGACGGTCGATATAGCGCTGCAGAGCGGCCAGCGAATCGGGGCAGTAAGGCTGCTGCCGACTGTCGGCCAGGGCCTGTTCAAGCGGCAGGAAGCGAGCCTCGCTGACTTCCTCGGGTTGCAGGCGCAAAGGCCCGTCCCAGACGGCTGAAAACACCGCGCACCAGAGCCGGTTACCCGGCTGGTCGAAGAAAAAGCGCTCATGGGCGGTCAATTCGACACCCGCCACACCCAGCTCTTCCTCCAGTTCGCGGGCGGCTGACTCGGCAAAGCTTTCGTCAGCCTGGACCATGCCACCGGCGGCCACGTCCCAGTATCCCGGATAGATCGCCTTGCTTTCGGTACGCCGGTGCACGCACAGCTCACCGGCCGAGTTGAACAGCAGAATGTAAGTACCGCGCCCGATCAGGCCCTTCTCACGCAATTCGGCGCGAGGCAAGGCCCCCAGGGGTTGATCGTGCTCGTCTACCCAAGCGATCAGCTCGGCATCGGAGGCAGCGCGGTGCGCCGCCTCTTGCTTGGAGATGGCCACCAATCAGCCTTGCGACAGCAGCTGGCGCAGGTCGATCACTGCAGCGTTGGCACGGGAGATGTAGTTGGCCATGACCAGCGAGTGGTTGGCCCACATGCCGAAGCCGCTGCCATTGAGTACCATCGGGCTCCACAGCGGCTCCTGGGAAGCCTCCAGCTCACGGATGATCTGACGCACACTGACGGTGGCGTTCTTCTTCGCCAATACATCGGCGAAGTCCACCTCGATGGCGCGCAGCAGGTGCGACAGCGCCCAGGCCTGACCACGGGCTTCGTAGAAGACGTTGTCGATCTGCAGCCACGGGGTCTCGACTACTTCTTCATCCAGCTGCGGCGCCTGCCCGGCAACCACGGTCTCGGTCTTCAGGCTGCTGTTGAGCTTGACCCGCCCGACGCTGGCCGACAGCCTCTGCGACAGCGAGCCCAGACGGGTGGCAACGTCGCCCAGCCAGTTGTTGAGGTTGTCGGCACGGGTGTAGAACAGCGCGCCTTGCTGATCCGGCGAAGCCAGACGCTTCTGGTAACGGGTCAGGGAGTTGATGCCTTCCTGGAATTCCGATTCGCTCGACGGCAGGATCCAGCTCTTGTTGTCGAAGTTGAAGCGCGGCTCGGCCTTGGCCAGATCCGCGTCTTCAGCCGACTGCGACTGCGAACGGGCGAAGTCCTTGCGCAGCGCCCGGCTCAGGTCGCGGACCTGGACCAGCACGCCATATTCCCAGCTGGGCATGTTGTCCATCCACAAGCCCGGTGGGAAGCGGTCGTTGGAAATGTAGCCGCCCGGCTTGTTCAGCAAGGTGCCGGCCACCGTCTTGAGGGTTTCGACGGTGGTGTAGCCGACGACCATCTGCTGGCCGGTCATCTCGGCGGCAGCCTGGGCATTCTGCTGCACCGGGAACAGGTCGGGCTCGGCGCTCCAGTACCACCCCAGGCCGATGCATACCAGCAGGTACAGGCCAATCAGCGTGCCCAGCGCGCGGCTGAAAAACAGTCCGCCAAAGTAACTGCGAGTGGCGGCACTGCGCGGTTCGACCCGCTCACGCGCCTCGGCTTTGCCTGTACGGTTTTTCCAGTCCAGCATGGCGTTGTCCTTTCTGTCACGTCGGTTCAAGGGGTTCGACCGCAACCCCCGGGCTTCGTGCCAGCGCTGTGCGGTTATTCCGGTCTGCGCCGCCTGCCGGGGTCGGCAAGTATCGCTGCACTATAAATCAAGCGCGCCGGTTCGCATAAGCGACTATCGAGTCAGCAACTGAATAAACAAACCTGTACAGATAATTGATACAAGACACTCGATTGTCCAGAAAGTGGTGCTAGCATAGAGCCATTACTCGAACTGCCTCACCCTTAATAAGTAGTCAGGACATGACCGAGCCAGAAGACCCCAATCGTGAGCGCCTCAAGCAACACTTTGCCCAGCGGGTCATTCACCAGGCTCGGCAGATCCTCGAAATCTGGCAGCGCCTGCAACGCAGCGAGTGGTCGACTGGCGATCTGGGCGAGCTGTGCGAGGCCAACCTGCGCCTGCAGCGTTACGCCGAGCGCTTTGAACAACCCGAGCACAGCCAGCTGGCCGAGGCCATTGGCCAGACCCTGGCCGCCGTCGAGGCCAACAGCGCGCGCCTGAGCAGCACCCTGATCAGCGAACTCAACCGCCTGATGCAGCGCCTGTCGCGTACCGGCCTGCGTCAGGGCGACCTGCTTGAACAGGTACCCTTGCCGCCGTTGCGCAAACCGGTCTACATCATGCTCCAGGACCATGACCGCGCCGAGCGTCTGGCTCAGCAACTGGAGTTCTTCGGCCTTGGTGTACAAGCCTTGTACAGCGCCGATGCGTTCCGCTCCTCGATGAGCGAGCGCCTACCGTCCGTTATTGTCATGGATGTCGATTTCACCGGCAGCGGCGTCGGCCTGCAATTGGCGGCGCAGGCCCAGCAAGGCCTGGAACAACGGGTGCCATTACTGTTCTTCAGCCTGCATGAAACCGACACGCCGACGCGCCTTGCGGCAGTGCGCGCCGGGGGCCAGGAGTTCCTTACCGGCACCCTGGAGGCTTCGAGCCTGCTGGAAAAGGTCGAGTTGCTGACCAGCGTCACCCAGTACGAACCCTTCAAGGTACTGATCATCGACGACTCCCGGGCCCAGGCCATGCACACCGAGCGCCTGCTCAACAGTGCCGGTATCGTCACCCGGGCCCTGACCGACCCGATCCGTACCATGGCCGAGCTGGCAGATTTCCAGCCCGACCTGATCATCCTCGACATGTATATGCCCGATTGCACCGGCACCGAGCTGGCCAAGGTGATCCGTCACAATGACCGTTACGTCAGCGTGCCGATCATCTACCTGTCTGCCGAGGACGACCTGGACAAACAACTCGACGCCATGAGCGAAGGCGGCGACGACTTCCTGACCAAGCCGATCCGTTCGCGCCACCTGATCACCACGGTACGCAACCGTGCCGCCCGCGCCCGCAATCTCAAGGCACGGATGGTGCGCGACAGCCTGACCGGCCTGTACAACCACACCCATATCCTGCAACTGCTCGAAGACTGCAGCTTCCGCGCCCGCCGCGAAGAGCAGCCGCTGAGCTTTGCCATGCTCGACATCGACCACTTCAAGAAGGTCAATGACAGCCATGGCCACCCCATGGGCGACCGAGTGATCAAGAGCCTGGCGTTGTTTCTCAAGCAGCGCCTGCGCAAGACCGACTTCATCGGCCGCTACGGCGGTGAAGAGTTCGCCATTGTCATGCCCAACACCGATCTGAGCGCCGCGCATAAAGTGCTGGATGAAATTCGCCGCCGCTTCGCCGAGATTAATTACCCCGCTCAGCCGAAGGATCTGTTCTGCACCTTCAGTGCCGGTGTGGTGCAATTGAGTGACGAACTTGACGCCCTGAGCATGGCTACCGCCGCCGATGAAGCCCTGTACCAGGCCAAGGGGGCTGGACGCAACCGGGTGCAACGCGTCGGCTAGATAAGGCAAAGTGCCACTTTTTTAGCCTGTATTCCGTTCCCGTCATAACCCGGTCATAAAAACGCAATAACTTCAGGGGCTTACCATTCGGCCGTTGGTAGACCCTGGACATGCGCCTGAAGCTGCTCACCAATTTCAACACCCTGTTACTGGTAACCGTGTGTATCGCCCTGGGCGCCACCCTGTGGTGGTCGCAGCGCGCCCTGGAACGCCCCTATCAAATGATGGAGCGCTACCTGTCGCTGTCGCAGCAGTTCCAGAACCAGGCGGCCCGGAACATTCTCGACTACCTCAATAGCGGCGATGCCTTACGCCACGCCACGGCGGTTCAGGCGACGGCGGCCCTGCAAGAAGAACTGCAGCAACTGCCCGCCGCGCTGGTAGCCCCCCTGCGTCCAAGCCTGGACAGCCTGCAAAGCTTTGCGGGCACCGAATTGCTGGCTGCCGGTAAGTTGGCCGGTGACCCGCAAGCCTTGCTGCTCCAGGCGGAACGCGAGCTGGGCGCCAGCCTTGATCAGCTGGCCGGTTACGCCCAAAGCAGCACCGGCAGCGATGCCGGGCGCTATGCCGCGCCGCTGTTTCGCGCGGCACTGCACCTTTCGCGACTGTCGCTGACCCGCGACAAGCTGGTCAGCAGTGGCCGTAGCGAACTGGCCGATGAGGTGGAACGCGAGCTTGAACAGATCGTCGCCCAGGCCCGGATACTCGATGAACTGCCGCTGCTCGGTGTCAGCGCTGCGCGCGAATCGAATGCCGATGACTTTGCTGCCCTCATGGGCCTGGAAACCCAGAGCACTGGCGAAACCGAAGACAGCGGCGTCGCGCTCAAACGGGAACTGAACAGCCTGCTCAAGCGCTACCCGGGCGAACTGCAGCGTACCCGCGAGCAAATCCAGCGTCGCAGCGAGCTGGCCGAGCGCACCCATCAGCAGATCGACGCCGTACAGCAGGCCATCGCCGCCCTTGAACCGCTGGTGCGTAGCCAGCACGCCACGATCCAGGGCGAAGTACGCCTGATCCAGGGTTTGATGATTGCCCTGATCCTGGTGATCGCTTTGCTTATCGATACCTTGCAGCGGCGCCTGGCACGGGTCCTGACCAACCTGGCCCCGGCGCTTTCGCGCTGGACCGAGGGTGACTTCAGTCAGGCCATCGCCTTGGGCAAAAGCAACCGCGAAATGCACGACATCCAGGAATCCCTCAACCGCCTGCGCCTGTATCTGGTAGAGCTGGTCGGCACTATACGCAGCAATGCCGAACAGGTGGCGGGCAGCAGCCATGCCCTGGCCGGGATGAGCAGCGCCTTGCATGAGGGTGCCGAGCGCCAGGCTGCAGACACCGCGCAAATCCGCGATGCGCTAGGCGAACTGGAGGCGACCATCCTGCAAGTGGCCGGCGATGCCAGCCAGGCCGCCGACGCCAGCCGCGATGCCGGACGTGCCGTGGAGCAAGGCCAGGCGGTCATCGGCCAGAGCCTTACCGGCCTGCGTGCGCTGGTCGATGAAGTACAAGGCAATGCGCAAATGATTGAGCAACTGGCTGAAGAGTCGGCCACCATCGGCGGTGTTCTCACGGTGATCCGCTCGATTGCCGAACAAACCAACCTGTTGGCCCTGAATGCCGCGATTGAAGCCGCACGCGCCGGAGAGATGGGCCGTGGTTTTGCTGTCGTGGCTGAAGAGGTGCGCTCCCTGGCCCAGCGCACTACCGGCGCTACCGGCGAAATCCAGACCTTGATTGCCCGCCTGCAACAGGCCGCCCGCGAGTCGGTGGAGGGCATGCGCGCCCAGCTCGAACATGCCGAAGCTACCGCAGACAAGGCGCAAGCCGCCGACGGTGCGCTGGATGAAATCGTTGCCTCGATCCAGACCATTTCCAGCACTGCAGTACGCATCGCCGACGTCACCGCCCAGCAGAGCGGCGCGGTAAGCGAGATTCGTGATCACAGTGAGCGGATTCATGATCTGGGGGAAGACAACCTTCAGCGCATTGGTGAAGGCCGTGAGCAAGGTGAACAGTTGCTCAGGCTGGGGGGCGAGTTGAATACGGCGGTGCGCACGTTTCGGGTGTAACTGTGGGAGCGGATTCATCCGCGAAGGGCAGGGCCTGCTGCGCAGTCCATCGCGGATGAATCCGCTCCTACAGGGGCCAACTCCAGCACTCTTCCAGCCCACCGACCCCGCCAAAAGTCCGTTATCATGCAGGCACTTCTGTACAGCGAGACCGCCATGCGCCGCCTGCTTTGCCTGATTTTCCTGCTCCTGGCCATGCCCGCCGTCGGTGCCGGCCTGCTCGACAACCGTCCCAGCGCGACCCTCGGCGCTGCTTCGCTGAACAACAGCAGCGACTTCCTGCCGGTGCATGAAGCCTTCAAGCTGAGCGTGGTGCAAAGCGATGCACAGACCATAAAATTGCGCTTCGTCGCCGCCGATGGCTATTACCTGTATCGCCATCGTTTCCAGTTCCGCAGCGAACCGGCCGACATCGCCTTGGGCACTGCGCAGATCCCGCCCGGCGAAGCCAAGCACGACGAGTTCTTCGGTGACGTCGAGGTCTACCACGGCATCCTCGACATCGACATTCCTCGCCCGGCCAACGAACAGCGTGCCTTTACCCTGCTGGTGGGCTACCAGGGTTGCGCCGACAAAGGCCTGTGCTACCCGCCCGAAACCGCACGCCTGAGTATCGAAGGCAGTGCTGTTGCGCCCACCAGCAATGCTGCCGAGACAACTGCAAAGGCGTGGACTTGGAAAGAATTGCTGCTGTTCTTCCTCGCCGGCGTCGGCCTAACCTTCACCCCCTGTGTATTGCCGATGCTGCCAATCCTCTCCGGCGTGGTCCTGCGCGGCCAGGTCGGCGGCTTGCGCGGTTTCAGCCTGTCGCTGGCCTACGTGCTGCCGATGGCCGCCTGCTTCGCCCTGCTCGGAGCGTTGATGGGGCTGTTCGGCGCGGGCATGAACCTGCAGGCGCGCCTGCAGTCCGTCTGGGTGCTGGTACCGTTCTCGCTGTTTTTCGTCTTGTTCGCCCTGGCCATGTTCGGCCTGTTCGAACTGAAGCTGCCACACGCCATCAGCCATCGCCTGGAACGCCTGGTCGGCCAGACCAAGGGCGGCTCGCTGATCGGCGCGGCAGTGCTCGGGGTGTTCTCAAGCTTGCTGGTATCGCCCTGTGTGTCGGCACCACTGGCCGGTGCGCTGCTGTATATAAGTGCCAGTGGCGATGCCCTGGGTGGCGCACTGAAACTGTTCGCCCTGGGTCTGGGTATGGGCGCCCCGCTGTTGCTGGTGGCCACCGGCGGTGCAGCGTGGCTACCGAAAAGCGGCCCATGGCTGGTTACGGTGAAAAATGCCATTGGCGTGCTGTTGCTGGGCCTGGCCATCGGCCTGCTCAGCCGCATCCTGCCCGGCCAGGTCACGCTATTGCTGGTGGGCCTGTTGAGTGCTGGTGTGGCGGTGTTCCTTGGTGCTCTGGAGTTCACCGTGAAAACCACGCTGCAACGCCTGGCGCAATTGCTCGGTCTGTTGTTGCTGGTCTATGCCCTGGCCTGCTGGTATGGCGCCCTGAGCGGCCAGACCGATCCACTGCGCCCGCTGCCTCAAGCCAGCTTCGGCGGCGGCAGTGCTAACACTCAGGTCAGCAGCGAAAGTGACTGGCAGACCGTGACCACCCCTGCCGCCCTCGACAGCGCCCTGGCCCAGGCCAAGGCCGCAGCAAAACCGGTGGTACTGGACTGGTACGCCGACTGGTGCATCAGTTGCAAGGTCATCGAACACGAGGTGCTGACCGCCCCGGCGGTCAAACGCCAGCTTGAGGACTACACGCTGGTCCGCTTCGACATCACCGAAAGCAACGCCGAGCAACGTGCCCTGCTCGATCGCTACCAGCTGTTCGGCCCGCCGGCGCTGTTGTTCTTTGACGCGAACGGCAGCGAAAAAACCAGCGTTCGGGTAGTAGGTGAGACAAACGCCGGCGAATTTGCCGAGCATCTCACGCGCATTCGCGCCGATCTGGGTCTATAACTTCTTCTGGCCGCACAAAAGCCATCAGCAATGACCGAAATTAATAAATTAGTCACATATTTGGCGTGAATCTCGGTCATCGTGCTGGCTATTGTCGGCAACTAGACACTGCCCGCCGGTTTACGGCATAGTCGCCGCGCAACGTTTGTGCCTAACGATAAAAGGAACCACAGATGGCAACGCTACTGGTGCTGCACGGCCCCAACCTGAACCTGCTTGGCACCCGCGAACCGGGCGTTTACGGCGCGATTACCCTGGCTCAGATCAACCAGGACCTGGAGCAGCGCGCTCGCGCCGCCGGCCATCACCTGCAGTACCTGCAAAGCAATGCCGAGTACGAATTGATCGACCGCATCCATGCCGCACGCGGCGAAGGTGTCGACTTCATCCTGATCAATCCGGCGGCTTTCACGCACACAAGTGTCGCATTACGTGACGCATTGCTGGCGGTGAGCATCCCATTCATCGAAGTGCACCTGTCCAACGTGCACAAGCGTGAACCTTTTCGCCATCACTCCTACTTTTCTGATGTCGCTGTAGGAGTGATCTGCGGCCTGGGCGCCAGCGGTTATCGGCTGGCCCTGGAGTCTGCCCTGGAATACCTGGCTGCTAACGCAAAGCCCTGATGACGAGAACCTGGCCTGAATAGGCCGGGGCTCACAAGAAACGTTTGCTAACACGTTTTTATATTTACGCCCCTGACCGAACCTTGGGAGTTGATGATTAATGGATATCCGTAAAGTCAAGAAACTGATCGAACTGCTGGAAGAGTCTGGCATCGACGAGCTGGAGATCAAGGAAGGCGAGGAATCCGTACGGATCAGCCGTCACAGCAAGACCCCGGCCCAGCAGTACTACGCGCCGGCTCCAGTCGCCGCTGCCGCTCCAGTAGCAGCTCCAGTTGCCGCTGCACCGGCCGCCGCCGAAGCGCCAGCCGCGCCAAAACTGAACGGCACCGTTGCCCGTTCGCCAATGGTCGGCACCTTCTACCGCAAAGCCTCGCCTAGCTCGCCAGCCTTCGTTGAAGTCGGCCAGACCGTGAAGAAAGGCGACACCCTGTGCATCGTCGAAGCCATGAAGATGATGAACCACATCGAAGCTGAAACCAGCGGTGTGATCGAGTCCATTCTGGTAGAAGACGGTCAGCCGGTTGAGTTCGACCAGCCGCTGTTCACCATCGTTTGAACCGCGGAGAGCCAACGATGTCTGCGAAGCTGGAAAAAGTCCTGATTGCCAACCGCGGGGAAATTGCCCTGCGGATCCTGCGTGCCTGTAAAGAGCTGGGCATCAAGACCGTCGCCGTACACTCCACGGCTGACCGTGAACTGATGCACCTGGGCCTGGCAGACGAGTCGGTTTGCATTGGCCCGGCTTCGGCCAGCCAGTCCTACCTGCACATCCCGGCGATCATCGCCGCTGCCGAAGTGACCGGCGCTACCGCCATTCACCCAGGCTACGGTTTCCTCGCGGAAAACGCCGACTTCGCCGAGCAGGTCGAGAACTCCGGTTTTGCTTTCATCGGCCCGAAAGCTGACACCATTCGCCTGATGGGCGACAAGGTGTCGGCCAAGGACGCGATGATCAAGACCGGCGTTCCTACCGTGCCGGGTTCCGACGGCCCGCTGCCGGAAGACGAAGAGGAAGCCCTGCGCATTGGCCGTGAAGTCGGCTACCCGGTGATCATCAAGGCCGCAGGTGGCGGTGGTGGTCGCGGCATGCGCGTTGTGCACAAGGAAGAGGACCTGATCGCCTCGGCCAAGCTGACCCGCACCGAAGCCGGTGCCGCGTTCGGCAACCCGATGGTCTACCTCGAGAAGTTCCTGACCAACCCGCGTCACGTGGAAGTTCAGGTACTGTCCGACGGCCAGGGCAACGCCGTGCACCTGGGTGACCGCGACTGCTCGCTGCAGCGCCGCCACCAGAAGGTACTGGAAGAAGCACCGGCCCCAGGCATCGACGAAAAAGCCCGCCAGGAAGTATTCAAGCGCTGTGTCGATGCGTGCATCGAGATCGGCTACCGTGGCGCTGGCACCTTCGAGTTCCTCTACGAAAACGGCGCGTTCTACTTCATCGAAATGAACACCCGTGTTCAGGTGGAGCACCCGGTTTCGGAGATGGTCACCGGTATCGACATCGTCAAGGAGATGCTCAGCATCGCCGCTGGCAACAAGCTGTCGTTCACCCAGGATGACGTAGTGATTCGCGGTCACTCCCTGGAGTGCCGGATCAACGCCGAAGACCCGAAGAAGTTCATCCCGAGCCCAGGCACCGTCAAGCACTTCCACGCTCCGGGCGGCAACGGCGTTCGCGTCGACTCGCACCTGTACAGTGGTTATGCGGTTCCGCCGAACTACGACTCGCTGATCGGCAAGCTGATCACCTACGGCAAAGACCGTGACGAAGCCATGGCACGCATGCGCAATGCCCTGGATGAAATCGTCGTCGACGGTATCAAGACCAACATCCCGCTGCACCGCGACCTGGTGCGTGATGAAGGTTTCTGCAAAGGTGGTGTCAACATTCACTATCTGGAACACAAACTGGCTAACCAGGAGTGATTCAGCAGGTGATGTAAAAAAGACCCCGGCCAGTGGCCGGGGTCTTTTTTTTGGGGAGGCCTGCTCAAACCGGGTTGTTTCCACAAACCCCTCACACTCAAGTAAACTGGCGGGCTTCTCGCAGCCTAGGGCTGCCCCTGTAGATTTTTCCAAAGGTGCCCGCCATGCCTTGGCTGCAAGTACGTCTGGCCATCAGCCCGGAACAAGCCGAAACCTATGAAGATGCCCTGCTTGAAGTAGGTGCGGTTTCGGTCACCTTCATGGACGCCGAAGATCAACCGATCTTCGAACCCGACCTCAACACTACGCCGCTGTGGTCGCACACCCATCTGCTGGCCTTGTTCGAAGCCGATACAGACGCCGCTGCAGTGTTCGCTCACTTGCAGCTGCTGACCGGTGCGGCGCTGCCGGAGCACCAGGCCGAAGTCATCGAAGACCAGGACTGGGAGCGTAGCTGGATGGACAACTTCCAGCCGATGCGTTTCGGTCAGCGCCTGTGGATCGTCCCGAGCTGGCATGCCGCCCCGGAACCAGAAGCAGTGAACCTGCTGCTCGATCCAGGCCTGGCATTCGGTACCGGTACCCACCCGACCACCGCGCTGTGCCTGGAATGGCTGGACGGTCAGGACCTGAAAGACACGCAAGTGCTCGACTTCGGCTGTGGCTCGGGAATTCTGGCGATTGCCGCCCTGCTGCTCGGCGCCCGCGAAGCGGTCGGTACCGATATCGACGTCCAGGCCCTGGAAGCCTCCCGCGACAACGCCGGGCGCAACGGCATCGCCGACGAGAAGTTTGCCCTGTACCTGCCCGAGCACATGCCGGCGATGCAGGCCGATGTGCTGGTCGCCAACATCCTCGCTGGACCGCTGGTTTCGCTGGCGCCACAACTGTCTGGCCTGGTACGCCCAGGTGGCCTGTTGGCACTGTCGGGGATCCTCGCCGAACAGGGCGAAGAAGTCGCAGCGGCCTACGCCAAGGACTTCGAGCTGGATCCGATCAGCGTTCGTGACGGCTGGGTACGCATCAGTGGTCGCCGCCGCTAACTGCGCCTAAAATAATTATCTGTACAACCCGGACCGCCGCATGACCGACAGTTTCGTCACCCAGTGCCCGCATTGCCAGACCAGCTTTCGCGTCAACCACAATCAGTTGAGCGTGGCTCGCGGTGTGGTGCGTTGTGGCGCCTGTCTGCAGGTGTTCAACGCCGCCAAGCAACTGCTGGAACAAAGTGCCGCGCAACAGCCCGTTGTTGAACCCGCGCCCCCCGAGTCAGTGGTACCTGAGCCAACGACCCCGGTCGGTAAGCGCGAGTGGAGCGCCAGCGAGCTGGACCTCGATGAGCTGGACCTGGACCAGGAACTGGCGCGCCTTGAGCAACGTGAAATCCAGCCGACCACCGAGTTCAAGGCCAGTGTCCCGCGTGAAGACAGCCTCAGCGCCCACCGCGACGAGCCGGAAAGCGATGACCAGCACTGGCCTGACAGCCTGTTCAGTACCCCGGCCAGCGAGCGTCAAGCACAGGGCGATACACTCGACGAGCCACAACCACCGCTGATCGAACAGGAGCCCCTGGACCTCGCGCCAGCACCGGGCGAGCGCACGGAGCCGTCGCTGTCACTGACCCCGGATGTACTGGATGATGATCTGGACGACGTGCCGCACCACCCTCACGCGATAGCGCCGGAGGTTGACGAACCCCCTGTAGAGCGTCTGTCGGCGAAAGAGCTGGATGACGACCTGGATGAGCTGCCGAACGATCAGAACGAGCGCCACGAGCCCGGACTTGGCCCAGTTTCCAGCCGCCCCGCGCGCAAAGAGCCGCTGCTCGACCTGGTCGACGACCCACTGCAGCTGGACTGGCAAAAGCCCAAGGCCCACTGGGGCAAACGCCTGCTGTGGATCTTTCTGGTGCTGCTGGCCGCCGCCGCGCTGGCGGGCCAGTACATCTGGTATCACTTTGACGAACTGGCCCGCCAGGACCAGTACCGCCCCTGGTTCCAGCAGATCTGCCCGCAGGTAGGCTGCACCGTACCGTCGCGCGTCGATATCGCCCGGATCAAGAGCAGCAATCTGGTGGTACGCAGCCACCCGGACTTCAACGGCGCGCTGATCGTCGATGCGATCATCTACAACCGCGCACCGTTCACCCAGCCGTTCCCGCTGCTGGAGCTGCGCTTTGCCGACCTCAACGGCCAGCTGATCGCCAGCCGCCGTTTCAAGCCTGCCGAGTATCTGAGCGGTGAACTGGCCGGCAAGGGCGAAATGCCCAGCCAGGTGCCGATCCACATCGCCCTGGATATCCTCGATCCAGGACCCAAAGCGGTTAATTACAGCCTGAGCTTCCGCTCCCCCGAATAGCGCCCGACCTGTATGCCCGGCACTCCAAACTGTCGGGCATAACGCCGCAGCTGTTCAGATTTTATCCAAATCGATCTTTATCCGGTCACCGAGAGCGGGTATCATGCCCACCCTTTTTCGAACTCTAATGATCCGGCCCCACAACAGGGAACTCCTATGTCGGCGGTACGCATCGGCCCATACACACTGCAGAACAACCTGATCCTCGCGCCGATGGCCGGGGTCACGGACCAACCATTTCGTCAGCTATGCCGACGAATGGGTGCAGGCCTGGTGGTGTCGGAGATGGTCAGTAGTGACATGAGCCTGTGGAACAGCCGCAAGTCGCGCCTGCGCATGATTCACGAAGGTGATCCCGAGCCGCGCTCGGTACAGATCGCCGGTGGTGACGCGCAGATGCTCGCCGCTGCGGCCCGGGCCAATGTCGAGGCTGGCGCGCAGATCATCGACATCAACATGGGCTGTCCGGCAAAAAAAGTCTGCAACAAGGCTGCAGGCTCTGCTTTATTGAAAGATGAAGCCTTGGTCAGTGAGATCGTCCACGCGGTGGTTGCCGCCGTGGATGTACCGGTCACGCTGAAAATCCGCACGGGTTGGGACCGGGCGAACAAAAACGGCCTGACCGTGGCAAAGATTGCCGAACAGGCTGGCATCCAGGCGCTGGCGGTACATGGCCGCACCCGTGCCGACCTTTACACCGGCGACGCCGAGTACGACACCATCGCGGCAATCAAGCAGGCGGTGTCGATCCCGGTATTTGCCAATGGCGATATCACTTCGCCAGAAAAGGCTCGGGCCGTGCTTCAAGCGACCGGAGCCGACGGTCTGTTGATTGGCCGGGCTGCCCAGGGGCGGCCATGGATCTTTCGCGAGATCGAGCATTACCTGCGCACCGGCGAGCAATTGCCGGCGCCACAACTGGAAGAAGTGGAACGCATTCTGCTGGAGCACCTGGCCGCGCTACACGCCTTTTATGGCGATGTGATGGGCGTACGCATCGCCCGTAAGCATGTCGGCTGGTACCTGGCAACGCTTCCGGGCGCCAGGGAATTTCGCGCCCAGTTCAATCGTTTGGAAGATACGCAAGCGCAGTGCGCCGACGTTCGTGGCTTTTTCCGCGAGCGTGAACAGAGCCTTGAGACAGAGGACGGACAAGGGGTGGCCGCATGACGATGATGACCGAGACTTTAGTGAGTGGAACAACGCCCGTGAGCGACAACGTCAACTTGAAACAGCACCTGAATACACCGAGCGAAGAGGGCCAGACCCTTCGCGGCAGTGTGGAAAAGGCGCTGCACAACTATTTCGCCCATCTCGAGGGCGCGGCCGTCACGGACGTGTACAACCTGGTGCTCTCGGAAGTCGAAGCGCCGTTGCTCGAAAGCGTGATGAACTACGTCAAGGGCAACCAGACCAAGGCCAGCGAGCTGCTCGGACTCAACCGCGGCACCTTGCGAAAAAAGCTTAAGCAGTACGATTTGTTGTAAGCAAGCATCCAAACCAGAAAAGGCGGCTCCCATTCGATGAGGTCGCCTTTTTTGCTGACTCCACCGCGTTATGGAATCTGAAATGACCGACCAGACTACCCGCCTGCCGATCCGCCGCGCCTTGATCAGTGTCTCCGACAAGACCGGGATCCTTGAATTTGCCCGTGAGCTGGAACAGCTCGGCGTCGAGATCCTGTCCACCGGCGGCACCTTCAAGCTGCTCCAGGACAACGGCGTTGCCGCGGTGGAAGTTGCCGATTACACCGGCTTTGCCGAAATGATGGACGGCCGGGTCAAGACCCTGCACCCGAAAATCCACGGTGGCATCCTCGGCCGCCGCGGCACCGACGACGCCATCATGGCCGAACACGGAATCAAGCCGATCGACCTGGTTGCGGTCAACCTCTACCCGTTCGAAGCCACCATCTCCAAACCGGGCTGTGACCTGCCGACCGCCATCGAGAACATCGACATCGGCGGCCCGACCATGGTCCGTTCGGCAGCCAAGAACCACAAAGACGTCGCTATCGTGGTCAACGCCAGCGACTACGGTCAGGTTCTGGAAAGCCTCAAGGCCGGCGGCCTGACCTACGCCCAGCGTTTCGACCTGATGCTCAAGGCGTTCGAACACACTGCCGCCTACGACGGCATGATCGCCAACTACATGGGCACCGTTAACCAGGCAGCCGAAACCCTGAGCACCGAAGGTCGCAGCGAATTCCCGCGCACCTTCAACAGCCAGTTCGTCAAAGCCCAGGAAATGCGCTACGGCGAGAACCCGCACCAGAGCGCGGCGTTCTATGTCGAGTCCAAGCCTGCTGAAGCCGGCATTGCCACCGCCGTCCAGTTGCAGGGCAAAGAACTGTCGTACAACAACGTGGCTGATACCGACGCCGCGCTGGAATGCGTGAAGAGCTTCGTCAAACCTGCCTGTGTCATCGTCAAGCACGCCAACCCGTGCGGCGTGGCGGTGAGCCCGGATGCCGAAGGCGGTATCCGCCAGGCTTATGAACTGGCCTACGCAACCGATACAGAATCCGCTTTTGGCGGCATCATCGCCTTCAACCGCGAGCTGGATGCCGAAACCGCCAAGGCTATCGTCGAGCGTCAGTTCGTCGAAGTCATCATTGCCCCGAGCGTCAGCGATGAAGCGCGTGCCGTGGTTGCCGCCAAGGCCAACGTTCGCCTGCTGGCCTGCGGCCAGTGGTCGGCCGAGCGTGCCGCTGCCTGGGACTACAAGCGCGTTACTGGCGGCTTGCTGGTACAGAGCCGCGACATCGGCATGATCACTGCTGCGGACCTGAAAGTAGTGACCAAGCGTGCACCGACCCAGCAGGAGATCGACGACCTGATCTTCGCCTGGAAAGTAGCCAAGTACGTCAAATCCAACGCTATCGTCTACGCCAAGGGCCGTCAGACCATCGGTGTTGGCGCTGGCCAGATGAGCCGTGTGAACTCCGCACGCATTGCTGCAATCAAGGCAGAGCACGCTGGCCTGCAGGTGCAAGGTGCGGTCATGGCATCGGATGCGTTCTTCCCGTTCCGTGACGGTATCGATAACGCGGCTAAAGTGGGTATCACTGCGGTGATCCAGCCAGGTGGTTCGATGCGTGATGCTGAAGTCATTGCTGCTGCCGACGAAGCTGGCATCGCTATGGTCTTCACCGGTATGCGCCACTTCCGCCACTAATCGCCATCGAGGTTTTGACATGAAAGTTTTGATTATCGGTAGCGGCGGTCGTGAACACGCCCTGGCCTGGAAAGTCGCTCAGGACCCACGGGTCGAGAAAGTTTTTGTTGCCCCGGGTAACGCTGGCACCGCCATTGAAGCCAAGTGCGAGAACGTCGACATCGACGTCACCGCCCTGGAACAACTGGCCGATTTCGCCGAGAAAAACGTTGCCCTGACCATTGTCGGCCCTGAAGTCCCGCTGGTTGCCGGTGTTGTCGATCTGTTCCGCAGCCGCGGCCTGGACTGCTTCGGTCCAACCAAGGGTGCAGCCCAGCTGGAAGGCTCCAAAGCCTTCACCAAGGACTTCCTGGCTCGCCACAAGATCCCTACCGCTGACTACCAGAACTTCACCGAGATCGAGCCGGCCCTGGCCTACCTGCGCGAAAAAGGCGCACCGATCGTGATCAAGGCCGACGGCCTGGCCGCCGGTAAAGGCGTGATCGTCGCCATGACCCTGGCTGAAGCCGAAGAGGCCGTACGCGACATGCTCGCAGGCAACGCCTTCGGTGACGCCGGTTCACGCGTGGTCATCGAAGAGTTCCTCGATGGCGAAGAAGCCAGCTTCATCGTTATGGTTGATGGCAAGAATGTGCTGCCAATGGCCACCAGCCAGGACCACAAACGTGTAGGCGACGGCGATACCGGCCCGAACACCGGTGGCATGGGCGCTTACTCGCCTGCCCCGGTGGTCACCGCCGAAGTGCACCAGCGCGTAATGGACCTGGTGATCTGGCCGACCGTGCGCGGCATGGCTGAAGAAGGTAACGTCTACACCGGTTTCCTCTATGCCGGTCTGATGATCGACAAGGCTGGTAACCCTAAGGTCATCGAGTTCAACTGCCGCTTCGGCGATCCGGAAACCCAGCCGGTCATGCTGCGCCTGCAATCGAGCCTGGTGCTGCTGATCGAAGCCGCCTTCGCCGAAGCCCTGGACAAGGTTGAAGCGCAATGGGACCCGCGTCCAAGCCTGGGCGTGGTCCTGGCTGCCGGCGGCTACCCTGGCGACTACAGCAAGGGTGCAGCGATCAACGGCCTGGACGCTGCCGCTCAGCTGACCGGCAAGGTGTTCCATGCCGGTACCGCCCTGAAGGACGGCCAGGTGGTTGCCACCGGTGGCCGCGTACTCTGCGCCACCGCCCTGGGCGAAACTGTCGAAGCAGCCCAACAGCAGGCTTATCGTCTGGCGGGCGAAGTAAACTGGGAAGGCAGCTTCTACCGCAAGGACATCGGCTACCGCGCCATTGCCCGCGAACGCGGTGAACACCAGCAGTAACAAAGCGCCTGGAAGCAGCAACGCCGTCGGTGTTCTGCTTCCAGCCTGTCGACAGGGCCCTTCATGGGCCTTGCCTTCACCTTGGCGCGCCGCGCATAGTTATCATTCGGCACTTTGCTAAGAAGGGATCTCGTCGTGCGTTGGCTCAGGATCGCCATAGGCCTCACCGTCAGCCTGCTGACTCTACTCTGCCTGTTCCCGGCTTCAGCCGAACAAAGCAGTGGCTGGGCGGTTTTGCTCGACGAACAGGCCAACCTTCAGCTCAGTGATGTGCGTTCCGAACGCTATCGCACCCAATTCAGCCCGCTGCAGCTGAACCAGCTTGATGCCGCAACGCCCAACGAGGCGCTGTGGTTGCACTACCGCCTGGAACCCGGAGAGCACGAACAGCTGCTGCGGGTCTTCGCTCCGGATCTCTCTCGCCTTGATCTCTTCGCCCTCGATGGCGACCATCTGATCAAGCACATCCATAACGGTCGTCCGTCCGAAAGCGGCGAAACGAGCGTACGCAGCAGTGATCACCAACTGCCCTTGCCCAGCAGTGCGCGCACGCTGGATATCTACCTGCGGTTGGTTTCCGAGCATCAACTGCGCCCCAGCATCAGCCTCGAGCCTGCCACGCTGGTCGCCGCCGACCAGCGCCAGACTCTGCTGTTCGGCCTGCTGTTTGGCTGTCTGCTGATGCTCATGCTGCACAACCTCATCCGCTTTGCCTACTCGCGCTCCACCACCAGCCTGAGCCTGGCGGCCTATCACGGCCTGATGTTGCTCAGCGCGCTGATCCTGCTCAACCTCAGCGGCCCCTGGTGGAGCCTCTGGCACTCGGCCCAGACCCCGGCGGCGTACCTCACAGCCTTGCTCGCAAGCCTCGCCGGCCTGACCTTTACCTTGCGCTTCTTCGGCCCCCGCGAGCAGCCACGGCTGAACCGTCTGTTGCAGGGAGAGATGATCCTGATCGGGCTCTGCGGCCTGTTGCTGTTGTTCGTCGATACCCTGCCGCTCAACCTGATGACTTACGTGCTGTTCGCGCTGGGTAGCGTGAGCATGCTGCTGATTGCCAGTTACCACTGGTACAAGGGCTATGAGCCTGCGCGCCTGTTCGCGATATCAATGCTGCTGTTCAACGTCGGCTGCCTGGTGGTCCTTCCCGCGCTGCTCGGGCTGACCCGCACACCAACGCAATGGCTGCTGTTCACCCTCCTGGGGCTGACCAGCCTGAGCGGCCTGCTGCTCAACCTGTCGGTCAGCGAGCGTTTGCGGCGGATCAGTGAAGAGCGCTTCAGTGCCAGTCGCGAGTTGGCGGCCAGCAACGCCGAGATCAATGCCAAGGCCGAGTTCCTGGCCAAGATCAGCCATGAGATCCGCACGCCAATGAACGGCGTGCTGGGCATGACCGAACTGCTGTTGGGCACCCCGCTGTCGGTCAAGCAGCGCGATTACGTGCAGACTATCCACAGCGCAGGCAATGAACTGCTCACCCTGATCAACGAAATTCTCGATATTTCCAAGCTCGAGTCCGGCCAGATCGAGCTGGATGACGTGCAGTTCGATCTCAACGCGCTGATCGAGGATTGCCTGAGTATTTTCCGCGCCAAGGCCGAGCAACAGAACATCGAGTTGATCAGTTTCACCCAGCCGCAGGTGCCACGGGTAATCAGCGGCGATCCGACACGCCTGCGCCAGGCGCTGCTGAGCCTACTGGAAAACGCCCTGAAAAAAACCGAGCAGGGAGAGATTCTCCTGGTCGTGGCGCTCGACCAAAGAGGCGACTTGCCACGCCTGCGCATCGCTGTGCAGGACAGCGGCGAGGCCATGCCCCCTGGCGAGCGCGAAGCGCTGCTGCAGGCCGAGCTGCATAGCAAACACTTCCTTTCCAGCAACAAGCTGGGCGGGCACCTGGGCCTGGTCATTGCCAAGCAGCTGATCACCCTGATGCAAGGTGAGTTCGGCATCAAGACCAGCCACGGCATGGGCAACACCCTGTGGCTGACCCTGCCGCTGGACCCCCAGCGTCTCGAACAGCCTGCCACCGACCTCGACGGTCCGCTGCGCGGCGCCCGGGTACTGGTGGTGGACGACAACGATACCTGCCGCAAGGTGCTGGTGCAGCAGTGCAGCGCCTGGGGCATGAATGTCAGCGCCGTGCCGTCTGGCAAAGAAGCCCTGGCCTTGCTGCGCACCAAAGCGCACCTGCGTGACTATTTCGATGCGGTCCTGCTCGATCAGAACATGCCAGGCATGACCGGCATGCAGCTGGCAGCCAAGATCAAGGAAGACCCGAGCCTTAACCACGACATTCTGCTGATCATGCTCACCGGTATCAGCAATGCGCCGAGCAAAGTCATCGCGCGCAATGCCGGGGTCAAGCGGATCCTGGCCAAGCCGGTGGCCGGTTACACCCTCAAGACCACCCTGGCTGAAGAGCTGGCCCAACGCAGCAAGGACCAGCCGATCTTCCCGACACCGGCCAGCCTGGGCACACCGCTGCACCTGCCCAGCGATTTCCGCATTCTGGTGGCGGAAGACAACAACATCTCGACCAAAGTTATCCGCGGCATGCTTGGCAAGCTTAACCTGGAGCCGGATACCGCCAGCAACGGCGAAGAGGCCCTGCAGGCAATGAAAGCCCAGCGCTACGACCTGGTATTAATGGACTGCGAAATGCCGGTGCTCGACGGCTTCTCTGCCACTCAGCAACTGCGCATCTGGGAAATCAGCAACCAGCGCAGGCGTACGCCGGTGGTGGCCCTGACCGCGCATATTCTGGCGGAGCACAAAGAGCGCGCGCGCCTGGCCGGTATGGATGGCCACATGGCCAAGCCGGTGGAGTTGTCTCAACTGCGCGACCTGATCGAACACTGGGTGGCACACCGTGAGGCCGAGGCCAATGAGGTGCCCGCCTCGTAAGCGCCGCAGGCCCTGATACACTTCCCTGACGTCCCTTCTGCCGCGAGCTCCGACCATGCTCCATGAGTTGTTCAGCGTTTACCTGAAGATGCTCGTGCTCTACAGCCCGTTCTTCGTGCTCTCGTGCTTCATCAGCCTGACCCGTGGCTATTCCAGTAAAGAGCGCAAGCAACTGGCCTGGCGTGTGGCGATTGCTGCGCTGATCGCCAGCGTGGTGCTGTACCTGTTCGGCAGGGCGATTTTCGGTGTGTTCGGCATTACCCCCGATGCCTTTCGAATCGGTGCAGGCAGTGTGCTGTTCATTTCCGCACTGAGCATGGCTCAGGGAAAATCCGCGGTGCAGACCGACAATGTCCAGCAGGACGTGACCATCGTACCGCTGACCATTCCGCTGACCGTTGGCCCAGGCACTATCGGCGCCCTGCTGGTCATGGGTGTCGGCCAGCCAGAGTGGGACGACAAGTTACTGGCGATCATCAGTATCGCCCTGGCCAGCTTCACCGTCGGCCTGGTGCTGTATCTTTCTCACCGCATCGAGCGAATTCTGGGCGACCAGGGCTTGCAGATCGTCAGCCGGCTGATGGGGTTGTTTGTCTGTGCGCTGGCAGCGCAGATCATCTTTACCGGGATCAAAGGCTACCTGGTCTCTTGAACTCGACATTCAGCATGTCTCTGCGATTTGCTTCGGTTATCCGTGATAAAACAATCCCGCGCTTGGTATCGCGAAAAAGCCGCGTATTGAACCGAACCAGTTCGACACGTTGCGCCTTGATCTCGATGTCCCTGGTCAAGGACATGAACAGAAACCGCTGACTGAAACGCACGCTATCCAGTTCCAGATGGTAAAGCACCATATCGATGTAGGCTCCGGAATGCCGGACGCAGGGTAGCAGCAGGAACGTGGTTTTCTGGCCGATCCTGGCATTGCTTTCGAACACCCGGCGCGCTTTGGCATCGGTTGCCAACGCATCCAGGGCCAAGCGTGTAGCGTCTGCATGCTCTTGCTGCCCTGCCGTGGCGATCTGCACGAGCGCCTCATCGACCAAGGTGTCCCGTGCAGGTCCGGGCAAGACCACCCCTGGTGGTGGCGCGGCATCCCAGCCAAGGAAACTCAGCTTGCGCCGATAGTTATCGAACCACTCCGGCTGCAGACCAGAGCTGAATTCATCTCTGGCGAGTCTCTGCGCATAGAGATTGGCCAGCACAACGTCTTCGCGTTGCTCCTCACTGACGCCGGGTACAAATACCGCCAAGCTGTTGAGAACAACGTTCGCACGTGGTTCGTTACTCAAGTCATGCATTTTTTCCTGCTCCTTGGAATATGCCTGGAACCTTGCATTGATAGCGCGCCCGCAGCCCGCCCAGCAAAACGTCGAGATCGTCCTTGATTGACTCATGGAGTCGCTGGTTGAAGACGTAAAGATGAGCTTGTTGAGTGCAACGTAACCGCTCTTCGCTGGCGAATGCCTGCCAAAGCCACGAATGGCCGATGAGCGCCGACGTTTGCAAATACAACTGGCTACTGAGAATACGAGTACGGGGCCCGGGCATCAGCAAACGCAGCTCCATGCATATTCCGCTGGGGTGTGTCCCGTTACTGTCCAGTACGGCAGCGCTGCGCAGGGCCTGCAGAGCAGCAGAGTCACGTAGATTACCCAAAACACGGAAGCAATCGTCTGCAGTACGCTGCTCATCAGGCTGCAACAGCGGCTGCAATCCTACCCGTAATCTCTGCAGCGGTTGCACGGTCTGCTCGTTGATCGCCCTGGAGTCGGCCGCGCCGAATACGCACCCCAATGCAGTCTGGCTTGATTGGTAAAGCGCTTGCCAGCGCTCGTGGTCATCGAAAGGTGAATGCTCGCCCCTCGCCTTCAACCAGGCGAACAGCTGCACATCGAGCACACTTTGTGCCTGCTCGTCACTCAGGCCCGACACCAGAACCAGACTGTTGCCATTGAGCCATAGGTCGTAAGCCGCCATCATCGAACCCTCTCCTTGTTCGAATTCGTGGAAGTCGGGAGGTCCGGAACCTCCCGAAGGTCAGGCTCACCCCTTCAACGGAATGGACAGCAGGGAGTCCCGCGCCTCTGCGCCGATACGCTGGCGAATTACGTCCTTGTTCGACTCGTACAAGCTCCGATGTAGATACAACGCCGCGCCGCTGGTGTAAGTCGTCGCGCCGCTGGCCTTCCACTTGAAGAACAAGATGTTGGACTGGGTGTCCGGAATCGCGTCAGTCTGTACAGCAGACACAAGCATGACCACTTGACCGTTATCGGACTGATCACATTTCGCCAGACGCAGGCATCCCGTATCGACTTCATGCGCCTGCCTGTCGAACAGCTCTATGGCTTCCTTGCTGTTGGTCACGGCGTTCTTGATCTGCTCGACGACAGCGGCACCGGCCACAGCCGTCGATGCCCCGCCAGTAAAGAGCCCTGCCGCAGTCATCAAACCTTTGGCCAGCAGATTGCTCATATCCAGGTGATGGGCACTGCTGGTTTCCTGAGTCAGCTCGAAGTTGTAGGGCACCCAGCCGCACTTCTGCATGATCTCGATGTAGTACTCGAGCCATTGCTGGGTCTGCTTCATCGGATGATATTGGGCATTGGCGGCCTGGACAGCAAACGTGTGGGAGTCCAGGGCAGCATCCATGGTGTCCAGGGTCATGCTGTCGGGGAAAATGAACAGGTTCTTGCTGTCGAGAATTACCAGTTTCTGATCTGTATCGCTCATTTGACTTCGCCTTGAATGACTGATGAGTTGGATTCGACTCCAACTCAACAGTACCCAGCGGCCCCCGCCAGATGAACGCCGAAACCTTTCCAGTGAACGGCGCCGCTAACGATCAGGGTTTGTTGCCATACCATCGCGGTGTATAGACCCACTCACCGCCACCGGCGCGCTCGAAGCGAGAGGTCGTGCTGGAGCCGACCAATACCATGGTCCGCATATCGACCATTTCTGGCTGCAACTCGCCGAGATTGAGGACTCTGAGTGTCTGCCCCGGCCTACCGATATCGCGACCGAGGACTACAGGCGTTTGCGCACCTCTGTGCAGACGCACAATCTCGAGCGCCCGCCCCAACTGCCAAGGTCGCGAACGCGAAATCGGGTTGTAGAAGGCCAGCGCCAGATCGGCCTGGCAGGCCAGGTCCAGGCGTTTCTCGATAATCGACCAGGGCTTGAGGTTGTCCGATAGCGACAGCACACAGAAGTCATGACCCAGCGGCGCACCAGCCTGGGCAGCAGTTGCCAGCGACGCAGAAACACCTGGCAGCACTTCCAGATCAACCGCATGCCAGCGTGGATCGGTGGATTCGTGCAGCGCTTCGAGCACCGCAGCGGCCATGGCGAAAACACCAGGATCGCCGGAAGACACCACCACGACCGAACGTCCTTGGGCGGCCAGTTCGAAGGCATGCCGGGCACGCTGCATTTCTTCACGGTTGTCCGTGCAGTGCATAACCTGATCCGCACGGAAAGGGCCGGCCATGCGCACATAGGTTTCGTATCCGAGGATATCGTTGGCCTGAGCCAGCTCTGCCTTGACCGCAGGCACCATGAATTCGGCGGCTCCCGGTCCCAGGCCGATCACTGCCAAGCGACCGCGGGCGCGACCGACGAGCAATGGATCGATGGGGTGATTGGCGACCAGAATCGCCAATCCTTCACTCACCGGCTGCGGCGGCAGCAACTGAGGTAATGCCTGTGCCGCCAGCGCACTGGCGCTTTCGGCATCCGGCGCAAAACGCAGCGGGACACCCAGTTCAGCCGCAGCAGCGTGCAAGGTCGGCTCAGCCATCAGCGATTCGCTTGCCAACAGACAGGCCAGCGCAGGTTCAGCGATGCGCGCATTAGCCAGCGCTTCACGCACCACTGTTGCCAACGCCGGCACAACAGCCGACACCGCCAGCATGACGCAACGCGGATAGATCACCAACTCGTGGGCTGAAACGTCCCGCGCGTCACAGCCGACGTGAATGGCCAGGTGCGCCTGTTCGTTCTGCGGTAACTGGGCATCGGCAAGCCAAGGCGCCTCACCGTCGATACGCACCGATTCACCGGCCAGCAAATCACTCACAAAGCGCTTGCCCAGCTCCAGATCAGCCAGGGCGTAGCCACTCGGTGGATTGAGCAGGCAGGTACCGAAACGCAATTCACCGCTGGTGGTGATTGCCGCCGCGACACCCAGGCTCGCTGCTATTTCCCGGGCCATGACATTGACCCCGCCGAGGCCACCGAGCAGCGGCACCACGGCGCTGCCGTCCTCGGCCACGGCTAGTACTGGTGGCTCGACGCCCTTCTCCAGCAGCAAGCTGGCCAAGGTGCGGATGACGATACCGGCCGCGCACAAGGCAATGATCGGTGTGTCCTGCTGATACAGCTGGCGCAGGGTGGCGCCGAACTCCTGATAGCTGCAATCGGCGTCCTCGACCCGGCCGTGCAGGCCGTGGATCAATGCATCCGGATACAGCTGTTGGATCTTGCGGGCAGTAGCGAGGCTGCCAGTACCAAGGATAACAATCGCCGGTGCTTTACGAGTCATCACCCCTGCCACCTTTCACCCGGAACGATGATCAGCGAGAAGTACGGCGACGACTGTGGGTCGACCTCATCCAGGGCAACGATCTTCTGGTTGGCCATGGTCGCCCGTTCCACGTACAGGGCGCGCTCGGCCAGACCGAGATCAGCCAGTACCTCACGGACCTTGGGGAAGTTGCGTCCCAGCTTCATGATCACCGCCGCATCGGCGTCGGCCAGGCGCCGCTTGAGCTCCTCGTGCGGGAGCACCCCGGAAAGCACCGACAGGCTTTGGTTGCGATAGACCAAGGGCGCGCCCAGTACCGAGGCACCGCCGAGCATCGAACAGACACCTGGAATCACCTGGGCTTCATAGCGCTCGGCGAGACGGTCGTGCAGGTACATGTAGGAGCCGTAGAAGAACGGATCGCCTTCGCAGATCACCGCCACATCGCGTCCGGCGTCCAGATGAGAGGCAACCTCCACAGCAGCCTCGTCATAAAAATCGCTGATCACCTGTTCGTACGACAACGGCGCTGGTAGCGCTTCGGTGGTCACCGGGTACACCAGTGGCAGCAGCGTCTGGGCCTCCTGCAGGTGCCCTTCGATGATGCCAAAGGCATTGCCACGCTTGCCCTTGGCCACGAAGTAAGCCACCACCGGCGACTCGCGCAGCAGGCGCAAGGCCTTGACGGTAATCAGTTCCGGATCACCGGGGCCCACGCCCAGGCCAAGCAAACGTCCACGAGCCTGCATCATTCGACCTCCGTGGCCAGGGCATTGACCGCCGCAGCCGCCATGGCGCTACCGCCCAGGCGACCCTGCATGATGACAAAGGGCACGCCGCGGCTGTCGGCAGCCAGCATCGCCTTGGATTCGGCTGCGCCGACAAAGCCCACCGGAAAACCGAGAATCAAAGCCGGTTTCGGTGCGCCGGCATCGAGCATTTCCAGCAGGTAGAACAACGCCGTCGGGGCATTGCCGATCACCACCACGCTGCCCTCAAGGTGTGGCCGCCAGAGTTCCAGAGCCACCGCCGAACGGGTGTTGCCCAACTCACGAGCAAGGTCTGGCACTTGCTCGTCACGCAGCGTACAGATCACCGGGTTGTTCGCCGGCAGGCGGGCACGGGTAATGCCTTCGGAGACCATACGTGCATCGCACAGGATCGGCGCACCTGCGGCCAAGGCATCGCGCCCGGCCTTGCCAGCACCTGGCGAGAACTGCAGGCCATCGATGGCATCGACCATGCCACACGCATGAATCACCCGAACCGCGAGTTTTTCCAGATCGGCAGGAATACGATCAAGCCGCGCTTCCTCTCGAATGATCGCGAAGGAATTGCGATAGATCTCCTGACCATCGCGGATGTAATCAATCATCAAGGGTGCTCCGTGAGCGGGCGTCTAGCAGTGCGCCGGCTTCTTTCAGTGTGAGGTTGCGTGCGCGCAGGCTGCCGAAACCCGGCAGGGATGCGTCACGCAGATACAAGTCGTAGTGGCCCGGACTTTGCGCCAGCAAGGTGGCCGGCGCGACGTGGGCCATGGCGCAGGAGCGCGAACAGCCGCTCAGGTGCACGCTGGCCGGGGCGCCGTAGGTGAGCAACGTGGCCAGTACGCGGGCATCGCCCTTGGTCTCGGCCAGAGCCTTGGCACATCCGCTGGAGCCGGTGCAGGCAACCAGGCGGGCCAGTGGCTCAGCGGCCGAGCACAACAGGCCAAGTCGGGCCAGGCCGTTACTGACAGCGGCCACATGGTGTTGGGCTATGTTGGGCAGTAACAGGCTTTGCCACGGTGTCATGCGCAGGCTACCGTCACCCTTTTCGCGGGCCAGCCGGGCAGCGCCACGCAGCATCGATGGATTCAGACGGCCCAATGGCGCGGCGGCACCGACGGCGCTCAGCCCCGTTTGCTGCTGTGAATAAATACCCAGATAACCGCTGCCTGCCGTTGCCGTACGGCGCCATTGCAACACAGCCGGGTCACGTCGAATCGTCAGGCCCAGTCCCGCTACAAACGCCTCTGGCGAATACTCGGCCAGCAATTGGCGCATGCGCGCCTGCTCAGGCCGGGCCAGATCGAGAAAGCGGTTGAGTACCGCCAACACCAGCTCATGCCCCTCAGCCAGGGGGACGGCGCCCAAGGGCGCGTCGTGTGCCGGGCAACCTGCCAGGCCAAACGCCAGCCAGCATTCACTGTCCAGCTGCAACGCACTGAGCCACAGGTCATGGGGGTGTTCAAGCATCGCCAGGGCTTCGCCGCCATCCAGCTGCACGGCGAACTTGGCCGAGAGCTGATGCAGGCGTGGCGTGGTCTCAAGCGACTGCAGCAACTGCTCCGCCAAGGGCCGGGTGTCAAACCGCATCTGCGGATCCACGCCCGCCGTTGGGCTGAGCATCAGGTTACGCACATCGTCACCCGCCGCATCGCGCGGGCCGAGGCCCGCCGCCAGCAACAACTCGATCAGACCGGCTTGGTCGTTGCCAATGCCACGGATTTGCAAATTGCCACGGTTGGTCGCCTCGATCTCGCCTGCGGCAAAGCGCTCGGCGGCAGCGGCGACTGCGTCGGCCTGGTCTGCCGTGAGCGCACCGCCGGCCAGCTTGATCCGGCAGATCCCGCCGTCTTTTGCCTGGACGATACGCAACAACCCCGGACAGGCCGAGGGACGCAGCGAAACGTGGGGCTGGTGCGCCGATACAGGCTGGTTCAAAAGGTCACCCGACAATCGTGAAAAGGCACTTCAGTGTAGAAGGCGCGGTATTATGCCTGCTTTGTCCGAAGGCATGAAAAGCCTGCCGGTCGGATTGCCGGGTATTGAGGAAAACGCATGTCGCCGTGGCTGACGGTAGTAGGTATCGGTGAAGACGGTTTCAGTGGCCTGGGCAAGAATGCCCGGCGTGCACTGCTGGGCGCAGCAAAGGTGTTTGGCGGCCAGCGCCAGCTGGATTTGCTGCCACACTGCCTGCATGGCGAACGCCTGTTGTGGCCCAGCCCCTTCTCCCTGGCGCCGGTGCTGGCCCTACGCGGTGAGCCGGTGTGTGTGCTGGCCAGCGGTGACCCGATGTTCTTCGGTGTCGGCGCCAGCCTTGCTCGACAGCTCGACGCTGATGAGATGAGCGTTTTGCCCATGCCCTCCTCCTGCGCCCTGGCTGCTGCGCGCCTGGGCTGGCCATTGCAGGAGGTGACGACGGTATCCGTGGTGGCCCGGCCACTCAGCGCACTCAATGCTCACCTGTACAGCGGCGTACGCTTGCTCGTGCTGAGCAACGATGGCAGCAGCCCGGCAGCCATTGCCGCCCTGTTACGCGAGCGCGGCTTCGGCCCGAGCCGGATGCAAGTCTTCGAGCACCTTGGCGGCAGTACCGAGCGCTGCCTTGAAGGTACTGCCGGGCACTGGCCGCACACCAACATCGCCGACTTGAACCTGGTTGCCATCGAATGCCTGGCCGCGCCCGATGCACCGCGCCTGTCGCCCCTGGCAGGTCTGCCTGACGCCGCTTTCCAGCACGACGGACAACTGACCAAACGTGACGTACGCGCCATCACCCTCGCCCGCCTGGCGCCACAACCGGGTGAATTGCTTTGGGATGTCGGCGCGGGCAGCGGCTCGATCGGCATTGAGTGGATGCGCGCTCATCCCAGCTGCCGGGCGCTGGCGATTGAGTCTGATGAAGGGCGCCAACAACTGATCGAGCACAACCGCGATGCCCTTGGCGTCCCCGGTCTGCAGCTGATCCGTGGCCGTGCTCCGCAAGCGCTGGAGGGACTGGAACGTCCCGACGCCATCTTCATCGGTGGCGGCGTCACCCGCGAAGGCGTGCTGCAGCACTGCTGGGAGCAACTGCGCCCAGGTGGCCGGCTGGTGGCCAATGCCGTAACCCTGCAAAGCGAGCTGACCCTGGTCAACTGGCGTGAGCAGCACGGCGGCGAACTGACCCGCATCCATATCGCCCAGGCCCAGCCGCTGGGCGAATTCGATACCTGGCGCCAGGCCCTGCCGATTACTCTGCTAGAAGCGATCAAGCCCGTTGATGCGTGACGAAACCCAGGAACAACCCGCCCCCCTGCGCAGTGGCCTGACTACCGGCAGCTGCGCCACCGCCACTAGCCTGGCGGCGGCTCGCCTGCTGCTGACCGGCGCTCAGCACGACGCCGTGCAGATCACCTTGCCCAAAGGCAAGCAGGTGCAGATGCGCCTGGAGTTCTGCCGCTTGTTTGAAAAGGGTGCCGAAGCCGGCACCCTCAAGGATGCCGGCGATGATCCTGACGTCACCCATGGCGCCCTGCTCTACAGTCACGTGCGTCTGCAGGCTGAACCTGGCGTGCGCTTCGTCGCAGGCATTGGCGTGGGCACGGTGACCCGTCCCGGTCTGGTCCTGGCGGTGGGCGAACCGGCAATCAACCCGGTGCCACGGCGGATGATCACCGAGCACCTGCAGCGACTTGCCGAAGAGTGCGCATACAACGGCGGTTTTGAAGTCACGGTGAATGTGCAGGACGGCGAAAGCCTGGCGCTGAAAACCATGAACCCGCGTCTGGGCATTCTGGGCGGCCTGTCGATTCTCGGCACCAGCGGCATTGTCCGGCCTTTCTCCTGTTCCGCCTATATCGCCTCGATCCATCAAGGTATCGATGTGGCAAAAACCAACGGTTACCTGCACATCGCCGCCTGTACCGGCAACGCCAGCGAAGACACCATGCGCCGAGTCTATAACCTGCCGGAAATCGCCCTGATTGAAATGGGCGACTTCGTCGGCGCAGTACTCAAACACCTGCGCAAAGTGCCTGTGGATAAACTCAGCCTGTGCGGTGGCTTCGGCAAGATCAGCAAACTCGCTGCCGGACACATGGACCTGCACAGTCGCCACTCAAGCATCGACTTGCCGCAACTGGCCGACTGGGCAGCCGCCGTTGGTGCCGACAGCGACTTGCAAGCGGCGATTCGCCAGGCCAACACCAGCCAGCAAGCCCTGGCCATGGCCAGCGCTGCAGGTATCGCTTTGGGTGATGCCGTCTGCGCCCACGCCCTGGCCTTTGCGCGCAGCGTGGTGCCTGCCCAGGTACAAGTGGAAGTCTTCGCCATCGACCGCCAGGGCGGCATCGTTGGCCATGCGGGAGCCTTTGTATGAAACGAATTCTGCTGCTCGGCGGCGTCACCGAGGCATTGGCCATCGCCCGCACCCTGGGCCCGGAACATGTCTACAGCCTGGCCGGGATCGGGCGGATACCCAGTGACTTGCGATGCCAGGTGCGAGTTGGCGGCTTTGGTGGGGCCGAGGGTTTGGCCGCTTACCTGCTCGTCGAAAACATCGACCTGTTGATCGACGCCACCCATCCCTATGCCGCACAGATCAGCGCCAACGCAGCCCGCGCCGCACAGATTACCGGCACCCCTTGCTGGGCCTTACGGCGTCCGGCCTGGCAGGCACAAGCCGGGGATGACTGGCGCGAAGTGGCTGACTGGGCTGAGTTGATCGAAGCCCTGCGGCCGTTCCGGCGCCCGCTGTTCACCCTTGGCCGCGAGCCTCTGCAGCACCTGAATGAAATCCCAGAGCAGCAATTCTGGACCTTGCGTGCCCTGGAGGCCTGCCCGGGCAATGAGCGTTGCGAAGTGATCGGCGCACGCGGACCGTTTCATCTCGAAGACGAACGTGTGTTGTTCGAGCGTCGGCAGATTGATGTGTTGATCAGCAAGAACAGTGGCAGCGGTGCCACTGAGCCAAAACTCGAAGTTGCGCGGGAGCGTGGTTTGCCGGTGCTGGTTTTGAAGCGGCCAGAGTTACCGGTGGTGGATGGGGAGTACTTTGCTGTCGATGAGATGATCGCTGCGCTCAACCAGTAACGTATATCCCGTTGACATATACCTGGCTAGGCATAAACTTGGACATACATTCACGCTTTCCAGGGAGGCAACCATGGACCAAGGTGCTGTCTTTAAAAGCAACCGTAGCCAGGCCATCCGTTTGCCCAAATCAGTCGCATTACCCGAAGACATTACACGTGTGGATGTTGTCGCCATCGGCCGCACTCGGATCATTTCACCCGCAGGGGAAGCCTGGGACAGCTGGTTCGAGGGTGAGTGCGTCAGTCCGGACTTCATGTCCTCACGGGAGCAGCCAACTGATCAGGAGCGCGAAGGGTTCTAATGCTCAAGTTCATGCTCGACACCAACATCTGCATCTTCACCCTCAAGAACAAGCCCCAGGAGGTACGTGAAGCATTCAATCGTCATCACGGCCAACTGTGCATCAGCACGATCACGCTGATGCAGTTGATCTACGGTGCAGAGAAGTCAGCTGCGCCTGAACGCAATCTGTCCGTGATCGAAGGGTTTGCCGCACGCCTTGAAGTCCTCAATTACGACAGTCATGCCGCGGCCCACAGCGGCCAGCTGCGCGCAGAACTGGCCAGGGCTGGCACACCAGTCGGCCCTTATGACCAGATGATCGCCGGGCACGCACGGTCCCTCGGGCTTGTGCTGGTTAGCAATAACCTGCGTGAGTTTCAGCGGGTTCCGGGGTTGCGTGTGGAGGATTGGTTGAACCCGGTTAACTAGCTTGGTCGTGGGACAGGCGCGCACCACGGGTCTGCACCGCTTCTGCAACCATCCCTATTGTAGTTTCAGATTCATCCGATACCCCATCATCACTCCCCTGCCTTACACTACGCCCTCTCCCCCTGGAAGAATTCGCCCATATGGAAATGCAATGGTGGATCTGGCTGGTGTTCGGTTTCGGCCTGATCGTGCTCGAACTCGTGCTGCCAACCTTCTTCATTCTCTGGTTCGGCATCGGCGCTGTGCTAGTGTCGTTCATCGCCTACCTGGCCCCGAGCCTGCAACTCGACATGCAGGTGCTGCTCTGGGTAGCGCTCTCGTCCGTCACCACGCTGCTGTGGTTCAAGGTGTTTCGCAAGAAGAAAGCGGACACCCGCTGGACAGCCGACAATGTGATCGGCGAGGTGGGCCTGCTCACCGTGGCGGTCTCCGAGTTCACCAAGGGCCGTGTGCGCTTCCAGAAGCCAATCCTCGGCAATGAGGAATGGGTCTGCGTTGCCGATGCCGAGATCCCGTCGGGCGAGCGCGTACGCATCACTGCCATCGAAGGCAATACTGCCCGGGTTACCCGGGCCTGATCAGCAAAAGGAAAGCCTGACTCATGACCAGCCTTATCGTCGCTGCCACTATCGCCGCGTTCGTCATCATCACCTTGTTCAAAGGGGTGCGCATCGTGCCTCAAGGCGAGGAGTGGATTGTCGAACGCCTGGGTCGCTACCACGCCACCCTCAAGCCCGGCCTGAACATCGTCATTCCCTACATGGACGTGGTCGCCTACCGCCTGCCGACCAAGGACATCATCCTCGACGTGCAGCAACAGGAAATCATCACCCGCGACAACGCCGTCATCGTCGCCAACGCGCTGTGCTTCGCCAAGGTCGTCGACCCGCAGAAAGCCGCCTACGGGGTGCAGGATTTCACCTACGCGGTGACCAGCCTGACCATGACCTCGCTGCGTGCCATCGTCGGCGCCATGGATCTGGACGAAGCCCTCTCCAGCCGCGAGCAGATCAAGGCCCGCCTGCGCGAAGCGATGTCGGAGCAGACCGAAGACTGGGGCGTGACCGTACGCTCGGTCGAAATCCAGGACATCAAGCCTTCGGAAAACATGCAGTCGGCCATGGAACGCCAGGCCGCTGCCGAGCGTGAACGTAAAGCCGACGTCACCCGTGCCGAAGGGGCCAAGCAGGCGGCCATTCTTGAAGCCGAAGCGCGCCTGCAATCGGCCAAGCTCGATGCCGAAGCGCAGATCAACCTGGCCGAAGCCTCGGCCCGCTCGATCACCCTGGTCAGGGACGCGGTGGGTAGCGAGATCACCCCGGCAATGTACTTGCTGGGCGAGCGCTACATCGGCGCCATGGAAAATCTGGCCGGCAGCGACAACGCCAAAGTCGTGGTGCTCCCGGCCGACCTGCAGGAAACCGTGCGTGGTTTGATGGGCCGCAACAAGGCTGTCTGACCCTCAGCTACCGCGTTCAAGCCGGGCCCGTGCGACACTTCATCGCATGCCCGGCTTTTTTACATATACTTTCAACTCTGGCTAAATAGCCACCACTCGAATCCTGACCGGATCTCTCCATGCCATCACATCGGCTTGCCCATGCCTGGATCGCCTGCTTTGCAGTGCTGTTCAATCTGCTGGCCATGCCGTTGTCCGCAGCAACGCCGAAAAGCCAGAGCGAACAGTTGCTCTGGGGTGCGTTCTGCTCCACTGGCGGCACCAAGCTGATCGCCATTTCTCTAGGCTCGCCAGATGGCAGCCAGCAGAACGATGACCACTCGACCATGCAGCATTGCTGGTGCTGTTCCGGCGCCGCGCCATTGTTGGCACTGCCGGGGCAGCCACCGCGCTTGATGCTGCCTGCGCAGAATTTTGCACCCTCGAGGATCTTGCTCACCGCCAACCAGCCGACCCCGCGTCAACTGTGGCCGGCACTGAGTCCACGCGCCTCCCCTCTGGCCTGATTTCACTACGCTCACTGTTGCGAACCTGAATCGACTGGAGAATCACCATGTTCAAGAACGCCCTGCTGCTGGCTGCCCTGTTGCTGCCGGCGACCTTTACCGCTGCCCACGAATACACCAAGGGCGACCTGCACATCGCCCACCCGTGGTCGCAGGAACTGCCGCCCAACGCGCCTAACGTCGCCGCCTACTTCGTTGTCCACAACAACGGCACGAGCGCCGACACGCTGCTCAGTGTCGACAGCCCGATCAGCGACGATGCCCAGTTGCATGAGCATGTGCACAAGGACGGGCTGATGAAAATGCAGCAGGTG
Organism: Pseudomonas sp. GZD-222; assembly: GCF_049310525.1. Lineage (NCBI taxonomy): Bacteria > Pseudomonadati > Pseudomonadota > Gammaproteobacteria > Pseudomonadales > Pseudomonadaceae > Pseudomonas > Pseudomonas sp. GZD-222. Next base: position 4,311 of record NZ_JBMOWO010000089.1, on the reverse strand, counting down.
CAGAGTGTCGAAGTGGCCCCCGGCAAAGACCTGGTGTTCGCCCCCGGCGCCTACCATGTGATGCTGATGCAACCCAAGGACCGTAGCTTGCTGACTGACGGCAAGCGCTTCCCGTTGACCCTGCATTTCAAGAACGCAGGCGATATCACCGTCGAAGTCGCGGTGCAGAAGCAAGCCCCAGAAGGCGAAGCTCACAGTCACTGATCGCTGAACGCTGCTCACCATGAGCATCGCCCGCAGCAGCCTCTCCCGCCCCGCGCGCCCTGATACCAGAAGGGTTCGCGGCAGCTGGTTGAGCCTGTTTGCCATGTTGATGATCTTTATCGGCCCACTGGTTTCCCAGTCGATGCCGATGGATCACCGTGCCATGTCGAAAGACATGGGCATGAGCATGGCCATGACCATGGACAGCAGCGCTGATTGCCATGGCGACAGCCATCACAAGCGTAATCCATCGCTGCAGGTAATCTGGGAGAAGTGCGGCTATTGCAGCCTGTTCTTCCACTGCCCGGCACTGCCCCAGGCCCTGAGCCTGCTCAATACCGAAGCGGCGCCTGCCACCAGTAACCTGATCGTCCAGCCCCGCCAGGGGCATGCCCGGCAGGCCGTTTTCCCCGGGGCCCGAACCCGCGCGCCACCGTCCGTCATCGTCGTCTGAAATCACTTTCCGCACTCAAGGTTCCGGCACCTCGCCGCTGACCTTGCGCGCCCTCATGACTGATCGATGTTGGAATCACTATGTCCAGCTGCACTGCTGTCTTTCGTTTGTCCCTGCGCGGGACCCTCGCCGTGATCTGCGGCACCCTGCTCAGCCCGTTCGCTCTAGCCGTCGGCCAGCCCGTCGACGAACACCGTCACGAGCAACCCGAGTTGAGTCCGACGGTGATCACCGCCGTCGCCCCCAGTTCGCCCCTGACCATCGTCACCAACCCCAAAGACCCGCGCCAACCGGTGCCGGCCAGCGATGGCGCCGACTACCTGAAAACCATCCCCGGTTTCTCCGCCATTCGCGCCGGCGGCACCAATGGCGACCCGGTACTGCGCGGCATGTTTGGCTCACGCCTGAACATCCTCACCAATGGCGGCGTGATGCTGGGCGCCTGCCCCAACCGGATGGACGCGCCCACCTCCTACATCTCGCCGGAAACCTATGATCGCCTGACCGTGATCAAGGGCCCGCAAAGCGTGATCTGGGGTCCGGGCGCATCCGCCGGGACCATCCTCTTTGACCGCGACCCGGAGAAATTCGGCGAGCTCGGCAGCCGGGTCAACGCCAGCCTGCTGGCCGGTTCCAACGGCCGCTTCGACAAAGTCGTCGACACCGCTGCGGGCAACGCGCTTGGCTACGTGCGCTTTGTCGGCAACCAGTCGCACTCGGATGATTACGAAGACGGCAATGGCGACACCGTGCCGTCACGCTGGGACAAGTGGAACGGCGATGTCGCCCTGGGCTGGACACCCGATGCCGACACCCTGGTGGAACTCACGGCCGGCAAGGGCGACGGCGAAGCCCGTTACGCCGGGCGCGGCATGGACGGCTCGCAGTTCAAGCGTGAAAGCCTGGGCCTGCGTTTTGAGAAATCCAACATCGGCGAGGTCTGGGACAAGCTCGAAGCCCAGGTCTACTACAACTATGCCGACCACGTGATGGACAACTACACCCTGCGCACGCCCTCGGGCACGGGCATGATGGGCATGCCGATGGTCAGCAACGTCGACCGCCGCACCATGGGCAGCCGGGTCAAAGGCACCTGGCGCTGGAGCGAGCTGCAATTGATCGCCGGCATCGATGCGCAGACCAACGAACACCGCCAGCGCGGCGGCATGGGCATTGATGTGCACAAGGGCATGCCCTGGACCAAAGACGCCGACTTCCACAACTACGGCGCGTTCGGCGAACTGACCTGGTACGCCGCCGATCAGGACCGGGTGATCACCGGCGCACGTCTGGACCGTGCCTCGGCCAGGGACTTCAGGGACGACAGCGTTACCGACGGTGATACCCGCGCCGATACCTTGCCGAGCGGATTTGTTCGCTACGAGCACGATCTCGTCGCCATCCCGGCCACCACCTACATTGGCCTCGGCCACGCCGAGCGTTTCCCGGATTACTGGGAGCTGTTCTCGCCGGATTCCGGCCCCGCCGGCTCGGTCAATGCCTTCGACAGCATCAAGCCGGAAAAAACCACCCAACTGGACTTTGGTATCCAGTACCAGACCGAAGACCTGCAAGCCTGGGCATCGGGCTATGTCGGACAGATCCGTGACTACATCCTGTTCAACTACAGCACCGACATGATGGGCATGACCAGCTCCCAGGCGCAGAACATCGACGCGCGGATCATGGGCGGCGAACTCGGGGCGGCGTATATGTTGACCTCCAACTGGAAAGCCGACGCAACCCTGGCCTACGCTTGGGGCAAGAACAGCAGTGATGGCACAGCGCTGCCACAAATGCCACCACTGGAGAGTCGTCTGGGGCTGACCTACAGCCGCGACGACTGGAGTGCCGGAGCGCTGTGGCGCGTGGTTGCCGCGCAGAACCGCATCGCCGAGGACTACGGCAACGTGGTGGGCAAGGATTATGAAAAAAGCGCGGGCTTTGGCGTGTTTTCGCTCAATGGCAGCTACAAGGTCAGCAAGCACCTGAAGCTCAGTGCGGGGGTCGACAACCTGTTCGACAAGGCTTACGCCGAACACCTGAACCTGGCGGGCAATGCCGGCTTCGGCTATCCCGCGAGCGATCCACAGGCAATCAATGAGCCGGGGCGCACGCTCTGGACCAAGGTCGACCTGAGTTTCTGATCCATCACCAGGGCGCGATCATCGATCGCGCCTTCTCTGCACAACATGGGAGCACACCATGAGCAAACCACCGATCAGCTTCTACAACCTGGCCTGGCGTTGGCATTTTTACGCCGGGCTGTTCGTCGCCCCGATCATGATCCTGCTGGCGATCACCGGGATCATCTACCTGTTCAAGCCGCAGCTTGATCCCCTGCTCTACCGCGATCTGATGGTGGTCGAAGCCGGGCACCACACGCAAAGTGCCGACAGCTTGCTGCAGCAAGTGCACCAGGCCTACCCCAAAGGCCAGGTCAGTCAGTACCTGCCGGCCATAGCCGCCGACCGTAGTGCGCAGTTTGTGGTAACGGATGCGGGCCGAGAGCTGAATGTGTTTATCAACCCCTACGATGGCAAGGTGCTGGGCGAGCAGGACGCGAAAAGCAACCTGCAAGCGGTGGCCCGGGCCCTGCACGGCGAGCTGATGATCGGCACCGTCGGCGATCGCGTGGTGGAGCTGGCCGCAGGCTGGGGCATCGTCCTGGTGGTGTCCGGCCTGTACCTGTGGTGGCCGCGGGGCAAGCGTAGCGCCGGCGTGCTCTGGCCGCGCCTGAATGCCCGCGGACGCCTGCTGTGGCGCGACCTGCACGCCGTTACCGGTTTCTGGGGCTCGGCACTGCTGCTGTTGATGCTGCTCAGCGGCATGACCTGGACCGGTTTCTGGGGCAAGCATTACGCCGATGTCTGGAACAGCTTCCCGGCAGCGATGTGGAACGACGTACCCAAGTCCGATCAACAGGCTCGCGAGCTCAACAGCGCAACACGCCAGACCGTGCCCTGGGCCCTGGAAAACACGCCCATGCCGCAATCCGGTGCCCACGCCGAACATGCCGGACACAACATGGGGGCGAGCGCGCCGGCAGCGCCGCAGATCAGCCTGGACCAGGTCCAGGACCTCGCCAGCACCCGCGGCGTCGAGCCCGGCTACAGCATCACGCTGCCCACCAGCGCCGACGGTGTGTACACCATTGCCGTGTTCGCCGACGACCCGCGTAATGACGCCACCCTGCATGTCGACCAGTACACCGGCAAAGTCCTGGTCGATGTGCGCTGGCAGGATTACAACAACGTTGCCCGCGCCACCGAGCTTGGGGTGATGCTGCATGAGGGCAAGATGTTCGGCCCGCTCAATCAGATCATCATTTTCCTGGTGTGCCTGATGATCCTGCTCGGTTCGGTCAGCGGTCTGGTGATGTGGTGGAAGCGTCGCCCCGAAGGCGGCCTGGGCGTACCGCCACTGCGTCATGACCTGCCGCGCTGGAAGACCGCGACCGTGATCATGATTGGATTGGGGGTGGCATTTCCGTTGGTGGGAATTTCGCTGCTTGCGGTTTGGATGTTGGACTGGGGTGTGATGTCACGGAAACTGAAAGCAGCCTGACGTGCGCCTGTGGGAGCGGGGGGGGGGGGGGGGGGAGGGGGGGGGGGGGAGAGAAGAAAGGAAGGGGAGGGGGAAGACCAAAGACA
>NZ_JBMOWO010000088.1:0-18978 GCF_049310525.1 Pseudomonas sp. GZD-222 | reverse complement strand
CTCTCCTCTCCTTCTCGCTTCTCGTCTTTGCCCCCCCCCCTTCCCCCTCCTCCCCCCCCCCCCCCCCCCCCCCCCCCCCCCCCGCGCCCACAGACTGCCCCCCCTGCACAGGCAGCTGCTAACATACGCGCCCGCTTTCGACAGGACTGTCATGAGTACCCTGAGTATCAGCGACCTGCACTGGTCGCCCCTGGGCCACGGCCATTGTCATCACCAGTTCCAGCTGCGCGCGGTCGACCTGCAGGTCAGGGCGGGGGAGTTCGTCGGCCTGATCGGCCCCAACGGCAGCGGTAAAACCAGCCTGCTGCGCTGCGCTTATCGCTTCAACAAGCCTGAGCGCGGCCTGGTGCGTCTGGATGAGCACGACGTGTGGCGGCAATCACCGCGTTGGTGTGCCCAGCGTATCGCCGTAGTCCTGCAGGAGTTTCCCGATGCCTTCGGCCTCAACGTCGAGGAAGTCGTCGCCATGGGCCGTACCCCGCACAAAGGCCTGTTCGATGGCGACAACGACGAAGACCGTCGCCTGGTCAAATCAGCACTGCAGGCGGTCGGCCTGGAGGGTTTCGACGACCACAGTTTTGCCAGCCTGTCGGGCGGTGAAAAACAGCGGGTAATCCTCGCCCGGGCGCTGGTTCAACAACCGCAGCTGTTGATCCTCGACGAGCCGACCAACCACCTCGATCCGCGCTACCAGCTGGAGCTGTTGCAGCAGGTGCGCCGCCTGGGTATCGGGACCCTGGCAAGCATCCATGACCTGAACCTCGCCGCAGCGTTCTGCGATCGCCTGTATGTGCTCGACCACGGACGTATCGTCGCCAGTGGAACGCCAAGCGAGGTGCTCACCACCGAGCTGTTGCAGGATGTCTTTGGCGTACAGGCGCTGATCGACCGTCACCCCCTCGCCGACCACCCACGCCTTACCTGGATAACCCAGCGATGATTCGTACTTCCCTGCTTATGCTGCTGGGCCTGCTCGCCAGCAGCAGTGCCTTCGCCCAGGCGACCCGGTACCCGTTGACCATTCAGAGCTGCAACCGCCAGGTGACCTTCAACAAGGCCCCGGAGCACGCCCTGAGCCATGACATCAACATGACCCAGATGATGCTCGCCCTTGGCCTGCGCCAGCGCATGGTCGGCTACAGCGGTGTCAGTGGCTGGAAGGCAGTCACCCCGGAGCTGCGCAAAGAACTCGAGGGCCTGCCGGAGCTGGCCAGCAAGTACCCTTCGGTGGAAACCCTGCTCAACGCCAATGTCGACTTCTTCTTCGCCGGTTGGGACTACGGCATGCGCGTCGGTGGCGACTTGACTCCACAGACCCTGGCGCCGCTGGACATCCCGGTGTACGAGCTGACCGAATCCTGTGCCTTCGTCATGAAGCGCCCGGCGGCCAGCCTCGACGACACCTACAACGACCTGCGCAACCTGGGCAGGATCTTCGATGTGCAGGACCGTGCCGAGCAGTTGATCGGCCAGATGCAGCAGCGCATCGCCGTCGTGCAGCATCACCTGCCTGCACAGCGTCCACGGGTGTTCCTGTATGACAGCGGTGAAGACCGGGCCATGACCTCCGGGCGCCTGGGCATGCCGCAAGCGCTGATCGACGCCGCCGGTGGCCGCAACGTGCTGGACGATATCGAAGCGAGCTGGACCCGGGTGAACTGGGAGAGCGTAGTCGAGCGCAACCCTGAAGTGATTGTCATCGTCGACTACGGCGAAATCAGCGCCGCGCAGAAGCAGGCATTCCTCGAACAGCACCCGGCCCTGCAATCGGTGACGGCAATCCGTAACAAACGTTTTGTGGTCATTCCCTACGTCGGCGCCACGCCGAGCCTGGAAAACGTCGAGGCCATCGAAGCCATCGCCGCCGGCCTGCACGACACATGAGTCGCTATCGCCTGCTGTTGCTCGGGCTGATCGGCCTGCTGCTGGTGTCCTGCGTGGTGTCCCTGGGTTTTGGTGCCGCACCGGTGCCGGTCGAGGTGGTATGGCGGGTGCTGTTGTTCAAGGTCTTCGGCATTGCGCCCGAAGCCCCCGCCTGGACCACCGGCCAGGAACATATCGTCTGGCTTATCCGCGTACCGCGCATGCTCCTCGCGGCACTGGTCGGTGGTGGCCTGGCAATGATCGGTGCAGTGTTGCAGGCAACGACGCGCAACCCCCTGGCCGACCCACACCTGCTCGGCGTAACCTCCGGTGCCACACTCGGGGCGGTGCTGGTGGTGCTGCACATTGGTGAAGTCCTCGGTGTGCTGACCTTGCCGCTGGCAGCCTTTATCGGCGCCCTGTGCAGCATGCTGCTGGTGCTGGCGATTGCCAGCCGTCACGGCCGCCTGGACAGCGACCGCTTGCTGCTGTGCGGCGTGGCAGTGGCTTTTGTGATGATGGCCATCGCCAACCTGTTGCTGTTTCTCGGCGACCACCGGGCCAGCTCCGCAGTGATGTTCTGGATGCTTGGCGGCCTGGGCCTGGCGCGCTGGGAGCTGCTGCCGATCCCGGCCATCAGTGTGCTGCTGGGCCTGACCCTGTTGCTGGGCATGGCCCGTGCGCTGAACGCGCTGATGGCTGGCGAGCAAACGGCGGTGACCCTCGGTTTGAATGCGCGCTCGGTGCGCCTGGTGGCGTTCCTGATCTGCTCGCTGCTGACCGGCGTGCTGGTGGCGATCAGTGGCTCGATCGGCTTTGTCGGCCTGATGGTGCCGCACATTGCCCGGCGCCTGGTCGGCGCCGAACACACGCGTCTGCTGCCGGTGTGCCTGCTGCTCGGCAGCCTGTTCCTGATCTGGGTCGATGTTGCCGCACGCACGCTGATTTCGCCGGAGGACCTACCCATCGGTATCGCCACCGCAGCCATCGGCGGTCTGTTCTTTATTGGCTTGATGCGCAAGCGTTGATCACCGTCAACCACGCTTTGGTCTTGAGACGTATTGTCGCGGTTGCGCCAGGAAGGCGCGTGTTAGCCTAACGCGCACAAGAGAATTGTACTGAACGGAATGCCTAGCCTATGACCGCGAACCTGTCCCCGCAACACCCCACGCCTGACGAACACGAACACCTCGAACGCAGCCTGTCCAACCGCCATATCCAGCTGATCGCCATCGGTGGCGCCATCGGTACCGGGCTGTTCATGGGCTCGGGCAAGACCATCAGCCTCGCCGGCCCGTCGATCATCTTCGTCTACATGATCATCGGCTTCATGCTGTTCTTCGTCATGCGCGCCATGGGTGAACTGCTGCTGTCGAACCTGGAATACAAGTCGTTCATCGATTTCTCCGCTGACCTGCTCGGTCCCTGGGCGGGCTATTTCACCGGCTGGACCTACTGGTTCTGCTGGATCATCACCGGTATTGCCGACGTCATTGCCATATCCGCCTACTCACAGTTCTGGTTTCCCGACCTGCCGCAGTGGGCGCCGGCGCTGGCCTGTGTCGGCCTGCTGCTGTCGCTGAACCTGATCACGGTGAAGATGTTCGGTGAGATCGAGTTCTGGTTCGCCATGATCAAGATCGTTGCCATTCTCGCCCTGGTCGGCACCGGCCTGTACATGGTCCTGGTCGGCTTCGAATCGCCAGCCGGACGTACCGCCAACCTGGCCAACCTGTGGAACGATGACGGCATGTTCCCCCATGGTCTGATGGGCTTCTTCGCCGGTTTCCAGATTGCCGTGTTTGCCTTCGTCGGTATCGAGCTGGTGGGTACCACCGCCGCCGAAGCGAAGAACCCCGAGCGCACCCTGCCGCGCGCGATCAACTCGATTCCGGTGCGGATCATCATCTTCTACGTGCTGGCGCTGATCACCATCATGGTGGTGACACCATGGCGTGACGTGGTGCCGGGCAAGAGCCCGTTCGTTGAACTGTTCGTGCTGGCGGGACTGCCTGCAGCGGCGAGCATCATCAACTTCGTGGTCCTGACCTCGGCGGCGTCCTCGGCCAACAGCGGTGTGTTCTCCACCAGCCGCATGCTGTTCGGTCTGGCCCAGCAAGGCGATGCTCCACGCAGCTTCGAGCACCTGTCCAGCCGCAAGGTACCGGCCAACGGCCTGTACTTCTCCTGCACCTGCCTGTTGCTGGGAGCGGCGCTGATGTACGTGATTCCTGACCTGATCGAAGCCTTCACCCTGGTGACCACAGTCTCGGCAATCCTGTTCATGTTCGTCTGGACCCTGATCCTGCTGTCGTACCTGAGCTTCCGCAAAAACCGTTCGGCCCTGCATCAGGCGTCGAAGTACAAGATGCCCGGTGGACGCTTGATGTGCTACGTGTGCCTGACCTTCTTCGCCTTCATCCTGGTGCTGCTGAGCCTGGAGAGCGACACCCGTCAGGCGTTGATCGTCACGCCGCTGTGGTTCTTGCTGCTGGCTGTGACCTATCAGTTCGTGCGGCGCAATCGCCAAGCGTTGGCGACCCAGCAGAACTGACCCCCAGCCGGTTGCGCACCAGCGCGGCGCAACCGGCTGCACCGCCTCCCCCGTTCAGCCCCAGGCCGGTGCAAGTATTCGTCTCCCCGCCCCTCAATGCCCGTGCCAGAGCCATCGGCGGTTCCGGCACAGCCTTTGCTAAAGCTCTCTCCCGAAGTCGCCATCTGCCTTACCCGCACATTCGAACTCAACGGAGAGAGCACTATGAAGCGTCGCAGTCTGATCAAGGCCTTCACCCTCAGCGCGTCCATCGCGGCGATCGGCCTTAGCTGGAGCATTCAGGCCGCCGAGACCATCAAGGTCGGCATCCTGCATTCGCTGTCCGGGACCATGGCGATTTCCGAGACGTCGCTCAAGGACATGGCCTTGATGACCATCGAGCAGATCAACGCCAAGGGTGGCGTCAACGGCAAGCTGCTGGAGCCGGTGGTGGTCGACCCGGCGTCGAACTGGCCGCTGTTCGCCGAAAAAGGCCGGCAGTTGCTGACCCAGGACAAGGTCGCGGTGGTGTTCGGTTGCTGGACCTCGGTATCGCGCAAATCGGTGCTGCCGGTGTTCGAGGAACTCAACGGCCTGCTGTTCTACCCGGTGCAGTATGAAGGCGAAGAAATGTCGCCGAATGTCTTCTACACCGGCGCCGCGCCGAACCAGCAGGCGATCCCGGCGGTGGAGTACCTGATGAGCGAAGAAGGCGGCGCGGCCAAGCGCTACTTCCTGCTCGGCACCGACTACGTCTATCCACGCACCACCAACAAAATCCTGCGCACCTTCCTGCACAGCAAGGGCGTGGCCGACAAAGACATCGAAGAGGTCTACACCCCGTTTGGCCATAGCGATTACCAAACCATCGTCGCCAACATCAAGAAATTCTCGGCGGGCGGCAAGACCGCGGTGATCTCCACAGTCAACGGCGACTCCAATGTGCCGTTCTACAAGGAACTGGCCAACCAGGGCCTGAAAGCCACCGACGTGCCTGTGGTGGCCTTCTCCGTGGGTGAAGAAGAACTGCGCGGGATCGATACCAAGCCGCTGGTGGGGCACCTGGCGGCATGGAACTACTTCGAATCGGTGGAGAACCCGGTCAACAGCCAGTTCGTAGCGGACTGGAAAGCCTACGCCAAGGCCAAGAACCTGCCGGGCGCCGACAAGGCGGTAACCAACGACCCGATGGAAGCCACCTACGTCGGTATCCACATGTGGGCCCAGGCGGTGGAGAAAGCTAACTCCACTGATGTCGACAAGGTCCGCGAGGCCCTGGCCGGGCAAACCTTCAAGGCGCCCTCGGGCTTCACCCTGACCATGGACAAGACCAACCACCACCTGCACAAGCCGGTGATGATCGGCGAGATCCAGGACGACGGGCAGTTCAACGTGGTCTGGCAGACCGAAGAGCCGTTGCGGGCGCAGCCGTGGAGCCCGTTCATTCCGGGTAATGACAAGCGGCCGGACTATGCAGTGAAAGGTAACTGAGTGCATTGGGGCCGCTATGCGGCCCTATCGCGGATAAATCCGCTCCTACGGATTGTAGAAGCGGATTTATCCGCGATGAATCCACCGCCGACCTCCAGGATTACCCGCATGCTCAGACGCCTGCTCACCCTCCTCCTCTTGCTGCCCCTGGCTGCCCAGGCCAGCGACGCCGACTACTTCATCGCCGCCAAGGCCAACGAGCAGGCCCGCCTGCTTCAGGACTGGGCAGCACGACCAGACCCGGCCCGCCTGGAACTGCTGAACGCCCTGCAACAAGGCCGCCTCAGCGCCACCGACACCCGCAAGCTGCGCCTGAACAATCGTCTGCGCGGGCTCGTCGATAACGCCCTGGCCAGCCATCAACTGCTCAGCACTGACGCCAAACTGCGCCTCGCCGCCGCTCAGCAACTACAAAAAAGCGCCCAGCCGCCGCAAGTCGCTTTTCTCGACCGGCGCTTCGCCAGCGAATCCGATACAGCGGTGCACGCGGCCCTCGGCCTGGCCCTGGCCAACCTGCAACTGGCAGCCTCGGACCCGGCGGTACGCCTGGCCGCCGTGCGCCTGCTCGGCGAAACCGGTGACCCGATGGCCCGCACCCGCCTCGAGTCGCTGCTCGAACCCGGCGTGGAAACCGATGCCAATGTACGCACCGCCGCCGAAACCAGCCTGGCCCAGGTCAAGCGCAAGCTGCTGGTCGGTGAACTGCTCGGCCAGGCCTTCAGTGGCCTGTCGCTGGGTTCGATCCTGCTGTTGGCCGCTCTGGGTCTGGCAATCACCTTCGGCCTGCTCGGGGTGATCAACATGGCCCATGGCGAGATGCTGATGCTCGGGGCCTACGCCACCTATGTCGTACAGATCCTGATCCAGCGCTACGCACCCGGCGCCATCGAATTCTATCCACTGATTGCGCTGCCGGTGGCCTTCACCGTCAGTGCCGGGGTCGGCATGCTCCTGGAGCGCACGGTGATCCGTCACCTGTATGGCCGCCCGCTGGAAACCCTGCTGGCAACTTGGGGCATCAGTCTGATCCTGATCCAGGCCATCCGCCTGCTGTTTGGCGCGCAGAACGTTGAAGTGGCCAACCCGGCCTGGCTCTCCGGTGGCGTCCAGGTGCTGCCCAACCTGGTCCTGCCCTACAGCCGCATGGTGATCATCGGCTTCGCCCTGTTCGTGGTGCTGCTGACCTGGCTGCTGCTCAACCGCACGCGCCTGGGTCTGAACGTGCGTGCCGTCACCCAGAACCGCAACATGGCCGCCTGCTGTGGCGTGCCCACCGGGCGCGTGGACATGCTCGCCTTTGGCCTCGGGTCGGGCATCGCCGGGCTCGGCGGCGTGGCCCTGAGCCAGATCGGCAACGTCGGCCCGGACCTGGGTCAGAGCTACATCATCGATTCCTTCCTGGTGGTGGTGCTCGGCGGTGTCGGGCAACTCGCAGGCAGCCTCTGGGCCGCCTTCGGATTAGGGATCGCCAACAAACTGCTGGAGCCGCAGATCGGTGCGGTGCTCGGCAAGATCCTCATCCTTGCGCTGATCATTCTGTTCATCCAGAAACGCCCGCAAGGCCTCTTCGCCCTCAAGGGACGGGTAATCGACTGATGAACCAGCCTCTGCTTGTTACTGCCAGCCAGAAGGCGGGCCCACGCTGGACCCTGGCCACCGCCGCTGTTGTCCTGCTGGTGCTGTTGGCCCTGCCGTTGCTGTCGTTGCTACCCGACGGCCATGGCCTGCAGGTCTCGGCCTATACCCTGACCCTGGTCGGCAAGATCCTCTGCTACGCCATTGTCGCCCTGGCACTGGACCTGGTGTGGGGCTATGCCGGATTGCTGTCGCTGGGCCACGGGCTGTTCTTCGCCCTCGGCGGCTATGCCATGGGCATGTACCTGATGCGCGAGGCAGCGGGCGACGGCCTGCCGGCGTTCATGACCTTCCTGTCGTGGACTGAACTGCCCTGGTACTGGGCCGGCACCCAGCACTTTGCCTGGGCCCTGTGCCTGGTGGTGCTGGCACCCGGATTGCTGGCGTTGGTGTTCGGTTTCTTCGCCTTCCGCTCACGGATCAAGGGCGTGTACTTCTCGATCATGACCCAGGCCCTGACCTTCGCCGGCATGCTCTTGTTCTTTCGCAACGAGACCGGCTTTGGCGGCAACAACGGCTTTACCAACTTTCGCAGCATTCTCGGTTTTCCGATCACCGCGCAAAGCACCCGCGCGGTGCTGTTCCTGCTGACCGTCGCCCTGCTGGTGGTCAGCCTGTACCTGGGCTGGCGCCTGGCGCGGAGCAAGTTCGGCCGGGTGCTGACCGCGCTGCGCGATGCCGAGAACCGGCTGATGTTCTGTGGCTACGACCCACGTGGATTCAAGCTCTTCGTCTGGGTACTCAGCGCCGTGCTCTGCGGCCTGGCTGGTGCGTTGTATGTACCGCAGGTGGGCATCATCAACCCAAGCGAAATGTCGCCGACCAACTCCATCGAAGCCGCTGTCTGGGTAGCACTGGGCGGGCGCGGCACTCTTATCGGCCCGTTGCTCGGCGCCGGTCTGGTCAATGGCATGAAGAGCTGGTTCACCGTGGCGTTTCCCGAGTACTGGCTGTTCTGCCTGGGCGCGTTGTTCATTGTGGTCACTTTGTACCTGCCCAAAGGCGTGGTCGGCCTGCTGAAGAAAAAGGGGGAGCAATGAGAGCCATACCACTGCCACCGGTGCACCCGGAATTCATGCTCGAACCGATTCTCGACGCCGGCAGCGGCCGCGACGCCATCGGCCTTGGCCAGGTGCGCGGCGCAGGCCTGGATGCCCGCCACGGCACCGTCCTGACCCTGGAGGACATCAGCGTCAGCTTCGACGGCTTCAAAGCACTCAATGCCCTGAACCTGTACATCGGTGTGGGCGAATTGCGTTGCATCATCGGCCCCAACGGCGCCGGTAAAACCACTCTGATGGATGTCATCACTGGCAAGACCCGCCCCAGCACCGGCAAGGCCTGGTTCGGCGATACCCTCGACCTGACCCGCATGAGCGAAGTACAGATCGCCCAGGCAGGCATCGGGCGCAAGTTCCAGAAGCCCACGGTGTTCGAGGCCTTGAGTGTGTTCGAGAACCTCGAGCTGGCGCAGAAGGCTGACAAGTCGGTACTGGCCAGCTTGGTCGCACGCTTGAATGGCGAACAGCGCGACCGTATCGAAGAAGTCCTGCACACCATTCGCCTGAGCACCTCTGCCCAGCGTCCGGCGGGTTTGCTCTCGCACGGCCAGAAGCAGTTCCTGGAGATCGGCATGCTGCTGATGCAAGACCCGCAATTGCTGCTGCTCGATGAACCGGTAGCGGGCATGACTGACGCGGAAACCGAGTTCACCGCCGAACTGTTCAAAGGCCTGGCTGGCAAGCATTCGCTGATGGTGGTCGAGCACGACATGGGCTTTGTCGGCAGCATTGCCGACCATGTCACCGTGCTGCATCAGGGCAGCGTGCTCGCCGAAGGGTCGCTCGAACAGGTGCAGGCTGACGATCGGGTGATCGAGGTTTATCTCGGAGGGTAATTAAGGCGCATCGCGGGGCAAGCCCGCTCCCACCGGGCTTGTGTGATGCCTGTGGGAGCGGGCTTGCCCCGCGATAAAGCGAACAAGGACATGACCATGCTGAAAATCGACTCACTGCACCAGTACTACGGCGGCAGCCATATCCTGCGCGGCCTGTCTTTCGAGGCCAAGATCGGCGAAGTGACCTGCCTGCTGGGCCGCAATGGCGTCGGCAAGACCACCCTGCTGCGCTGCCTGATGGGGCTGCTGCCCACTCGTGAAGGCAGCGTGCACTGGGAAGGCCAGGCCATCACCGCACTCAAGCCACACCAACGGGTGCAAGCCGGTATTGCCTACGTACCACAGGGCCGGGAGATCTTCCCGCGCCTGAGCGTCGAAGAGAACCTGCTGATGGGCCTGTCGCGCTTCAGCGCCAGCCAGGCCAGAAGCGTCCCGCCGTTCATCTACGAACTCTTCCCGGTATTGCTGCAGATGAAACACCGTCGCGGCGGCGACCTCTCCGGTGGCCAGCAACAGCAACTGGCAATCGGTCGCGCCCTGGCCAGCCAGCCGCGCTTGCTGATCCTCGACGAGCCAACCGAAGGCATCCAGCCGTCGGTAATCAAGGAAATCGGCGCCGTCATCAGCAAGCTGGCCGCCCGTGGCGACATGGCCATCCTCCTGGTCGAGCAGTTCTACGACTTTGCCGCCGAGCTGGCCGACCAGTACCTGGTGATGTCACGGGGCGAAATTGTCCAGGCCGGACGCGGTGAAAACATGGAAGCCGAAGGTGTGCGCGGGCTGGTAACCATTTAACCTGAGTAACACTTTGTAGACGTTCGAGACGCTGCCATGACCTACCTGATTCGTGATGCCGTAACTGCCGATCTGCCGGGCATTCGCGACATCTACAACGACGCTGTACTCAACACCACGGCGATCTGGAATGAACAACCCGTTGATCTAGCCAATCGCCACGCCTGGTTCGACGCCCGCCAGGCCCAACGCTATCCGATCCTGGTGGCCGTGGACGCCGCTGGCAGTGAGGTGCTCGGCTATGCTTCTTTTGGTGACTGGCGACCCTTCGAAGGCTTCCGCCACACCGTCGAGCACTCGGTATATATCCGCAACGACCAACGCGGCAACGGTCTGGGCCCGAAACTGATGGCGGCCCTTATCGAGCGCGCACGCGCCTGTGACAAGCACGTCATGGTCGCCGCCATCGAGAGCGGTAATGCGGCTTCGATCCGTTTGCACGAGCGCCTGGGCTTCACCCTCAACGGGCAGATGCCCCAGGTGGGTGTGAAGTTCGGTCGCTGGCTCGACCTGACCTTCATGCAATTGATCCTCAACCCCGGCGCGCCCCCACGCTCAACGGAGTGAAGCTTTATGAATGCAGCGCAACTCAATCGTGTCACCGCTGAAGGTTTTGCCTACTACCGCGACGGCCTGGTGGCGCTGTTGCTCGATGCCGTAGCACACGGCGCCTCGGTGGGCTTTCTGGCGGATATCGATGCCCAGCAGGCCAACAACTATCTCGATGAAGTGAAACAGCGCCTGGTCAGCGGCGAACTGCTGCTGTGGGTGGTCGGCAAGGACAAGGAAGTGCAGGGCAGTGTGCAGTTGGGGCTATGCCAGAAGCTCAACGGCCTGAACCGGGCCGAAGTGCAGAAATTGCTGGTGCACAGTGAGGCACGCCGGCGAGGACTGGGGCAGCAGCTGATGCAGGCGCTGGAAGCGTCGGCACGGCAGAAGCAGCGTGGCCTGTTGTACCTGGATACCGAGGCGGGATCGGACGCGGAGGTGTTCTACCGGTCGTTGGGATACACCAAGGCAGGGGAAATTCCGGATTACGCTTGTGGGCCAGATGGTACGTATCGGCCGACGGCGCTGTACTACAAATTGCTTTAAGGCCTCATCGCGGGGCAAGCCCGCTCCCACCGGATTTGCGTGATCCCTGTGGGAGCGGGCTTGCCCCGCGAAGCTTTTTCAGCCCTGCAAAAATCTACCCAACCGCTGTTTGAGCATCGAGTTCTCACTGCGCAGCTGCTGAACCTCTTCCAGCAACTCCAGCGCCAGCGCCACCCCTTCCCACTCCAGTTGCAGATCGTGATGCAGCTTGGCCGCGCGCTTGGCCAGCACTGGCGCCTGATCGTCAAACAGCCAGTCTTCCGGCGTTCGCCCGGAAGGCTCGACAATGCCGTGTTCGACGATTTCGATCACGTAGGCCGCCGGTAGATCGGCTTCCTGACAGAGGGTCTGCATGTCCAGTTGAACGATCAGGGTACTGCTCATGGTCAGCTACTCCATTGTGTCCTCGGATTGAACGCGGCCTTCTCCGACAGCTTGGTCCACAGCTCACGGGCGGCGGCATCGGACTGGCTCGGCATTACCACTTTCAACTGCGCGTAAAGGTCGCCACGCTGGCCCTGCTTGTTGCTCAGGCCCATACCCTTGATCCGCAGGCGCTGGCCGTTCTGGCTGTCCGGACGAATGGTCAGGTTGACCTTGCCGGTCAGGGTCGGCATCGCCACCTTGGTGCCCAGCGCGGCTTCCCAGGGCGCCAGTGGCACGGTGATGATCAGGTCATGACCTTCGACATCGAACAGCGGATGCGGTGCCATGCGAATGGTCAGGAACAGGTCACCATTGGCGCCACCGCCAATACCTGGCGCGCCTTGGCCCTTGAGGCGGATTTTCTCGCCATCACTGACCCCGGCCGGGATTTTCACGTTCAGGGTCTTGGTGGTGAAGCCGGTACGCTGGCCACTGGCGTTGTATTGCGGGACCTGGAAGCTGATCTGCTTCGATTCCGCCGACAGGGTTTCCTCAAGGAAAATCGCCAGTTCCATTTCCACGTCTTGCCCTCGCCGACCGCTGCTACGTTGCTGGCCGCGGCCAAAAGGATTGCCGTTGCCACCACGCGCACCGAAGATCGAGCTGAAGAAGTCGGAAAAATCGCCGCCTTCGAAGCCGCCAGAACTGCGGCTTTCCCAGCCAGGCGGGCCCTGGAACGGACGGCCGTGCTGACCATACTTGCGCAGTTCGTCGTATTCAGCGCGTTTTTCCGGGCTGCTCAAGGCCTCGTAGGCTTCATTGGCCTCTTTGAATTTTTCCTCGGCGTCGCGCTCTTTGCTGACGTCGGGGTGATACTTGCGCGCAAGCTTGCGGTAGGCGGTCTTGATCGCCTTGTCGTCCGCAGTCGGCTCTACGCCCAGTATCTTGTAATAGTCTTTGAAGTCCATCTAAGGAATCACCATCAAGTTGTTCAATGCTTCTGAAGATTGGGGTCAAGCATAGCCTTTCAAGGTGCCCTTGGGTTTGCTGTAAAGCAGATAATCGGTCTTGATTCTGCTGGCCACTGGCATAAACTGCGCGGCCGTTTTTCCGCTGGAAGTACATCCCATGAGTGACGCATCCCCGGCCCGTGCCTGCGGCATCGACTTTGGCACCTCCAACTCCACCGTCGGCTGGCATCGCCCTGGCGTGGAGTCGTTGATCGCGCTGGAAGACGGCAAGATCACCCTGCCGTCGGTGGTGTTCTTCAATATCGAGGAGCGCCGCCCGGTGTACGGTCGCCTGGCCCTGCACGAATACCTCGAAGGTTACGAAGGCCGGTTGATGCGCTCGCTCAAGAGTCTGCTGGGCTCCAAGCTGATCAAGCACGACACCAGCGTGCTCGGCACCGCCCTGCCGTTCAAGGATCTGCTGGGGATGTTCATCGGCGAGCTGAAAAAGCGCGCCGAGGCCAACGCTGGCCGCGCCTTCGATGAAGTGGTGCTGGGTCGCCCGGTGCATTTCGTCGATGACGACCAGGCTGCCGACCAGGAAGCCGAAGACACCCTGGCCGACGTGGCACGCAAGATCGGCTTCAAAGAAGTTTCCTTCCAGTACGAACCGATTGCTGCGGCCTTCGACTATGAGTCGAACATTCAGGGCGAAGAACTGGTGCTGATCGTCGACATCGGCGGTGGTACCTCGGACTTCTCCCTGGTGCGCCTGGCCCCTGAGCGGCACATGCTCGATGATCGCCACGATGACATCCTCGCCACTGGCGGCGTACACATCGGCGGGACCGACTTCGACAAACAACTGAGCCTGCAGGGCGTGATGCCGCTGTTCGGCTATGGCAGCCGGATGAAAAGCGGCGCCTTCATGCCGACCAGCCACCACATGAACCTGGCCACCTGGCACACGATCAACTCGGTGTACTCGCAAAAATCCCAGCTGGCCCTGGGCAGCATGCGCTACGACATCGAGGACACCGACGGTATCGACCGTCTGTTCAAGCTGATCGAACAGCGTGCAGGCCACTGGCTGGCGATGGAAGTGGAAGAAACCAAAATCGAGCTGACCCACAACGACAGCCGTCTGGTCGACCTCAAGCGCGTGCAGCCGGGGCTGAGCGTGGACCTTTCGCGGGCACTGTTCGAAGCCTCTATCGACAGCCTGCTCGAGCGCGTGCGTGGCAGTGTCAGCGAGCTGCTGAGCAAAGCCGGCGTCGGTGTCGCTCAGGTTGATACGGTGTTCTTCACCGGTGGTTCGAGCGGTATCCCGGCGCTGCGCCAGAGCGTGGCAGCCATGTTGCCGAATGCGCGGCATGTTGAAGGCAACATCTTCGGCAGCATCGGCAGCGGTTTGGCGATCGAAGCGCGTAAGCGGTACGGCTGAGAATCTATCGCGGGGCAAGCCCGCTCCCACAGAGATCACACCATCTCCAGTGGGAGCGGCTTACCCCGCGATTAGTTTCACACCAGCTCAGCCTGGCGCAGCTCGCTCTTCAGGTAGGCATAGTAGATCGGCCCCGCCACCACCCCCGGCAAGCCAAACGCCGCCTCACACACCAGCATCGCCAGTAGCAGCTCCCAGGACTTGGCACTGATCTGCCCGCCGACAATCCGCGCGTTGAGGAAGTACTCGACCTTGTGGATGACAATCAGATAACCCAGCGCCGCCATGGCCACCCAGATCGACAGCGACAGGCCGACGATGGTGATCAGGGTGTTGGACATCAGGTTGCCGATCACCGGCAGCAAGCCAAGCAGGAAGGTCAGTACGATCAGGGTCTTGGTCAGCGGCAGATGCACGTCGAACAGCGGCAACACCACGGCCAGGAAGATCCCGGTAAAGAAGGTGTTGAGCAGGGAAATCTTGATCTGCGCAAAAACGATGTTGCGAAACGCCTGAACCAGCAGCGCCAGACGATTGAACAGCGCAGCCGCCAGCGGCTTGCGCCGGGAAATATCAGGAAGACGCTGCAGCGCAACAATGGCCCCGAGGATCATGCCGATCAGCAAGGTGACGAACATGTGCGCCGCGCCCTTGCCGACCAGTTGCAACTCGCCCAGATGGGTCTTGAGCCATTCGCCGATAGCAACTTTGAACTCCGCCGCACTCGCAGGAAGATAGGCGTCAACGAAGGGTGGCAACTGCCCGCGGGCCTGATCGACCAGGAGCATGAACTTGTCCAGCGAGGCGCCGGGATTTTCTGCCTCGTGCAGCAGGAAGCTGATCGCACCGGCAAATATCAACGTCAGGGTGCTGACCACCAGCGTGCCAAGCAAGGCCACCGCGAGCCAGCGCGCGCGTTCCCCGGCGATCAGCAGCTGCAGTTTGGGCGTGAGCATGTTGACCAGTTCGAACACCAGCAAGCCCGCCAGCAGGCTCGGCAACAGCTTGAGTGGCAACACCAGCAACAGGCCGGTGAACACGATGATCCAACTGGCCATTTTGATCTGGCGCGGGGTAAAGGTCATACAACCTCAAAGGGCAACTGCAGGGAAAGGCGCAGTCTGCCAGCCTTCACCGGACAGGCATAGTGGCAGCACGAGCCTGGCGCCGATATTGCTCAGGTGTGCAATGCGCATGGCGCTGGAACATGGCAATGAACGCCGAGGGGCTGCTGTAACCCAGGTCGAAGGCAATCTGCTGGATCGGCAGGTTCTGCTCCAGTGCTTCGATGGCCCGCAGAAAGCGCAGGCGCAGGCGCCACTCACCAAAGCTGATGCCCAGCTCGCGCAGGAACTGGCGGGCCAGGGTGCGTTCACTGACATGCACGCTGGCCGCCCACTCGGCCAACGGCCGGTTGTCCGCTGGCGCCGCATGCAAAGCCTGCAGTACGCCATCCAGGCCGGCGCTGCGGGCATAAGGCAGAAAGCAGGTCTGGGTCTGGGCCTGGCGCAACTGGTCGACCAGCACCTGAGCCAGGCGGCGATCGGCTTCGTCCTCGGGAACACTCACGTCACGCCGGGCAAAATCACCGAGGATCGCCTTGAGGATCTCGCTGATCACCAGGGTGCAGGGCTGTGCCGGCAATGCCTGGCACAAGGCACGCTCCAGGTAGACCGAGCGGTAGACGATGGCCTGCGGGTTGTAGCAGCTGTGCTCGGTGTCCGGCGGCACCCACACCGCATAGTGCGGCGGCGAGACAAAGCGCTGGCCGTCGATTTCCAGGTGCATGATGCCGTGGGAAGCATAGTTGAGCTGGCCCCAGGCATGCCGGTGGGCGGGGCTGTGGGTGTCGGCGCCAAACTCGTCGTAGCGGAAGTACACCGGCGCCGGCAAGGTGGCGAATTGCGGGATGTTGACGTATTTGCGCGACATGCTGTCTGGATCAATGGGTAGGTTGTCTGGATACAAGTATAGCCAACAAGACAGACAGGCGGATAATGGCGCCCTGTACCTACACGAGTTCCTGCGTCATGAATTATGCGTTTCCCCTGCTGGCCATTCTGATCTGGGCCGGCAATACGGTAGTCACCAAAATGTCGGCCGGGGCGATTTTCCCCGCCGAGATCGGTTTCTATCGCTGGCTGCTGGCCGGTCTGTTGTTCACCCCGTTCCTGCTGCGCCCGTTGCTGCGCAACTGGGCCGAGATCCGCCGCAACCTGGGCAAGATCTTTGTGCTGGGCGTCTTGGGCATGGCGGTTTACCAGAGCCTGGCCTACTTCGCCGCGGCCATTACCAGCGCCACCAACATGGGCATCATCCTCTCGCTGATGCCCTTGATGTCCCTGGCGCTGGCCATCATCAGCCTGGGCCAGCGCCTGACCTTCGGCGCGCTGATCGGCGCAGTGGTGTCCTTTATCGGTGTGCTTGTGGTGGTGTCGGCCGGTGACCTCGGCGCCTTGCTGCACCATGGCGTCAATGGCGGCGATGCCATGATGCTGATCGCCACCCTGGCCTATGCGCTCTACAGCACCTTGCTGAAAAAGTGGCAGCTGCGCCTGCCTCCCCTGCTCCTGCTGTATCTGCAGGTGCTGGTGGCGATTGTGGTGCTGTTCCCCTTGTTCCTGTTCTCGGACAAGACCGGCCTTGGCCTGGGCAATATCGGCCTGGTGCTATACGCCTGCGTGCTGGCCTCGATGGTCGCGCCGCTGGCCTGGATGCAAGCCGTCAGCCGCCTGGGGCCAAGCCGTACAACGCTGTTTTTCAACCTGTTGCCTGCAATCACGGCGGTAATCGCCGCCCTGGTACTGGATGAACAACTGGCCCTGTATCACCTGTTCGGCGGCCTGCTGACCCTCGCCGGAGTAATCCTTGCCGAACGCTGGAAAACACCCCTGCGTCCAGTTCCGACTACAGCCCCGCAGCCTTGAGCCGTACCGCATGCTCGGTGAACAGGCGCACCGGATCAGCGCCCTTGCCTACTGCACCGAGTGACTGATTGACGATATCCAGGTGGTCGAGCGGATAGTCATCGCCGATCACCTGGCCCAGGTGCGAGCTGTAGCGACCGACCATGCCATCGCACTGCCCCGCCTCACGGACGAAGCTGCGGGCAAACAGACGACAGAAGCGATTGCTGCCATCCAGGCGGTTCAGCCCTTTGTCAGTCAAACCTGGCTGCAGGGTGCCGGACCACGAGTAATAGCGCACGCCGTTGACTTCAGCGGGACCCTCCCCGCCCCAGGTAATGGGCAAGCCCTGTGGATAAGCCTGATTGAACAAGGCGACACCGGCACAGGTCAGCGAATGGTGCGAGGCGTGCACGTCGATAGGCAGCTTTGGCCCGCGCCAGCCGGTTTCCAGCCAGCCCATCAACACCCCCAAGCCATGCAGCAAGGCCTTGAGCAAACGCCCGCGGGCGGAGTCGGCGGGGTAATGCGCCAGCAGGTAGTCGGCCAGCTCCGAGCCATGATTGGGCCCGGCAATCGAAGTCACCGAGGCCACCCATTCCGGCCGTTTGGCTGCGGCATAGCGCGCCGTCAGGGCGCCCTGGCTGTGGCCGAGCAGGTTGACCTTGTCGGCACCGGTGCGGCGGCGGATGTCTTCGATGATCTGTAGCAACTGCTCGCCACGCACCTCGGTGGCGTTGAGCGGCGACACCTGAATGGCAAAGACCCTGGCGCCGCCGCGGCGCAAAGCCGAGACAATGCCGAACCAGTAGGGATAAAGCAGCAGGCGGACAAAGCCGAGCATACCCGGCACCAGCACCAGTGGATAACGTGTGGCAAGCCCGTGGGCCATGGCTGCGATCCCCAATCCGTGGACAGTCGCCCAACACTACAGGCACTACGATGGCAATCGCAATCGAACTCCCGGCGTTCTCTGAGGTTCCAACCCTGTAGACCCTCAGCAAGGAGCTGGACCATGTACCGACAAACCCTGGCAATCCTCCTGGCCACCGCCGCCCTCAGCGCCTGCGGCAGCCGCCCGGAGAATCCGGTTGATTACGTCACCTACCGCGACGAGCCACTGGTCAAGCAGGTCGAAAACGGCATGACCATGCAGCGCGTGATCGCTATCGGCGGAAGTCCGTCCACGGTCATCGACCTGCCTCACGGCGGTACCTGCAACAACTACATCCTCAACCGCGATGGTCATCAGCAGGCCTACTACGTGCGTTTCGACGCCACCGGCCATGTCGATGACAAGGGTTTCAAGACCTGTGCACAGCGCCTGACCGACGAAAAGGCCGTCGAGAAGGCCAAAGCCGGCGTCTAGCGCGCTAATGACGACATCCCGTGATCAGCCTGGAGATGACAATGAGCACCGTTGAACTGACCGATGTGAAAACCCTGCGTGAACGCGCCCGCCAGCATGTCGAGCAAGGCGCCGTGACCGAGGGCTACAACGCCGACCGGGAGAAAATCCTGCGCCTGCTCAACGAGTCGCTGGCCACTGAGTGGGTCTGCGCCCTGCGCTACAAACGCCACTACTACATGGCCAGCGGGATCAAGGCCAGTGTCGCTGCCGAGGAGTTTCTCGAACATGCCACCCAGGAACTGGAGCATGCCGACAAACTGGCCGAGCGCATCGTGCAGTTGGGCGGTGAGCCGGACCTGAACCCGGACAACCTGAGCAAGAACTCCCACGCCCAGTACGTGGCGGGCAAGAATCTCAAGGAAATGGTGCTCGAAGACCTGGTGGCCGAACGGATCGCCATCGACAGCTACCGTGAGATCATCCAGTACATCGGCGAATCCGACCCGACCACCCGGCGCATCTTCGAAGACATCCTGGCCCAGGAAGAAGAGCACGCTGACGATATGGCGGATTTGCTCAAAGGGCTTTAAGCCTCATCGCGGGGCAAGCCCGCTCCCACCGGACCTGTGGGAGCGGGCTTGCCCCGCGATGC